>MWCV01000012.1 GCA_002070215.1 Chloroflexi bacterium ADurb.Bin180
AGCAAGAAAATGCGGCGCAGGTACTCAGTATACCCGTACCTCATGAAGTGTATAGTATGTGTTGGACACCGCACACGTTCGGTTTGACTTCTGGCAGGCATTTGCGATAATAGGGTATCGACCCCAGCGCAGACCCGCTGTGGCTGCGTCTGGAGGCGTTACCATTCCCCTCGCCCTGCAGGGCAGGAGGTATGTCGCCGTGGATCAACAGACAGGCAGAGTCAGTCGACCCCGATCCCGTACTGCATTCCTTCGCTTCCTCCTTCAGTTGGCACTCATCATCCTTCTACTCCTCACCCCGATGCTCTCCGCCCTGGCAGATGAGGACTGGCGGCCCCGTCGCCGACCGTACCCTGAGCAGGAACAGCCCCGGCCCGAGTTGGCCGGTGATGCCGCCGCTCAGCTTTCCGCTGACATCGTCATCAGCCAGGTGTACGGAGGTGGTGGCAACGCCGGTGCACCGTACCAGCGGGACTTTATCGAGCTGTTCAATCGGGGCCCGAACGCGGTGAGCATCAATGGCTGGTCGCTGCAATACGCCTCGGCGGCTGGGACGAACTGGACCAACAAGACCAATCTCAGCGGAACGATTCCGTCCGGCGGCTATTTCCTGGTCGTCGAAGCGTCGGGGGGCAGCAACGGCTCACCGTTGCCAGTCACGGGCGACATCACCGGCACCATCAACCTCAGCGCCACGACTGGAAAACTGGCCCTGGTCCGACATCAGGTGACCATCACCAGCGGAACCAGTTGCCCCATCACCAGCAACCCGGTTGAGGTCGTCGACTTTGTGGGCTTTGGAGCGACCGCCAACTGCTACGAGGGCAGCGGACAGACACCCGCCCCAAGTAACAGCACTGCCATCTTCCGCGGCAACAACGGCTGCACCGAGACCGATAATAACAACTTTGACTTTGCCACCGCGTTTCCCAGCCCGCGCAACAGTTCCAGCGCCCCGCACTACTGCGGTGGACCCACCAATCCCAGTGGAATAGGCGCAGCCAACCCTGGCGCGGTTCTGCCCGGCGGGACGTCATTGCTAACCGTTGCCGTCACCCCCGGGGCGAACCCGCCCAGTACTGGGCTGGCAGTATCGTGCGACCTCGGCGCGATCGGCGGGGCCAACCCCCAGACCTTCTATGATGACGGCACGCATGGCGACACCGCAGCGGGCGACAACACTTTCTCCTATCAGGCCACGCTGCCAGTAACGCTGACTGCGGGCAGCAGGTCCTTGCCCTGCACCATCACTGACGCCCAGGCCCGCACCTTTAGCACCACGATCACTATCGATGTGATGCCACCTTGCACGCCAATACACGACGTGCAAGGAGCCGGGCACCTTTCGCCCTACGACGGCCAGAAGGTGACACTGTGCAATGTGATCGTCACCGCCATACGGCGCCCCGCCTCCGGCGGCGGATCGAACGCCTTCTGGGTAGAAGAAAAGACGGCCAACTGGGACACTGACGATGCCACCTCGGAAGGGCTCTACATCTTCCTGGGTTCGACCGCCCCGACGGTCGCGGTGGGCGATGATGTGACCGTCTATGGTACCATCAGCGAGTACCGCCCGGCCTCGGCCCCGGAGAGCCTGACCCTCACCGAGCTCACCTATCCGCTGCTGATCCAGATCAACTCTAGCGGCAACGCGCTCCCGTCCATTCCCATTATCGGGCACCCGAGCGGCCGTGTTCCTCCGGCGACCGTCATCGAAGACGATGCCTCGGGCGACGTGGAAACGAGTGGCATCTTTGACCCGGTGACCGACGGGATCGACTTTTGGGAGAGCCTCGAGGGCATGCTGGTACAGTGCGACTCGCCGGCTGCTGTCGGTCCAACACACGACTTTGGCAGCAACCGTGAGATACCGGTCGTCCATTCCTCGGCTACCGTGCGCACTCCGCGTGGCGGTATTGTCGTCCGCCCCGGCGACTTTAACCCGGAGCGCATCATCCTCAACGACTGGGTCAAGGACGGGCCGACGATGCCGGCAGTCGATGTTGGGGATACAGTCTCTGGCACCCTGACGGGGGTAATCGACTACAGTTTCAACAACTACAAGCTGCAGGTGGCCAGCCCTGCGCCTCTGACCTTTGTGCCGGGGGGTATCACCCAGGAGACCACCGCCCCGGCCGGGCCCGGTGAGGTCGCTGTCGCCACATTCAACGTGGAGAACCTGGCGGCCACGGATCCGATCACCAAGTTCAACACCCTGGCCAATCTCATCGTCAACAATCTACAAGCGCCAGATATCATCGCCATCGAGGAGATCCAGGACAACAACGGCACCGTCAACGACAGCGTCGTGGACGCATCGAACACCTGGAACACCCTCATCAACGCGATTACCACTGCCGGCGGGCCAAGCTACAGCTACCGTCAGATCGACCCCGTTGACGACCAGGACGGCGGTGCCCCAGGCGGCAACATCCGCCAGGGGTTCTTGTTCCGAACGGACCGCGGAGTGGCCTTTGTTGACCGGCCCGGAGGCGGCTCGACCACAGCCAACCAGGTCGTGGGCTCGGGTGCTGGAACTCAACTGCTGTACAGTCCAGGGCGCATTGATCCGACCAACGCCGCCTTCACCACGTCGCGCAAGCCGCTGGCCGGTGAATTCACGCATAACGGGCGCACCCTGTTTGTCATCGCCAACCACTTTAACTCCAAGGGCGGTGACGACCCGCTGTACGGTCGCTACCAGCCGCCCGTTCTCTACTCAGAAGTGCAGCGCTTGTTGCAGGCCAGCGCAGTCAACGGCTTTGTCGACAACTTGCTGGCCGCAAACCCGGCCGCCAACATTGTCGTTCTGGGTGACCTGAACGACTTTCCGTGGTCCAACCCGCTTCACGCGCTGACCGGCTATCCCGGCACCCTGGTGCTCCACAACCTGATGGAGGATCTGCCGGAGAACGAGCGCTACAGTTATGTCTACGAGGGCAATTCGCAGGCACTCGATCAAATCCTCCTCAGCGACGCTCTGTACTCCAGGGGCTGGTACGCCTACGACGTCGTGCACGTCAACTCCGAGTTCGCCACTCAGGCCAGCGATCACGACCCGCAGGTCGTGCGCCTGATGCAGGGGCTGGAAATCGACAAGTGGCACAGCCCGGAACCGGTCACGGCGGGCTGGAACTTTACCTTCTACATCGATATCACCAACACGGCAGCGGCCCCGGCGACCAACGTTGTCGTCACGGATACCCTTCCGACCGGCGTTGCCCCCTACGCGGTACAGCCGAGCCCGGGCGGGGTGTTCGACGGGGTAAGTACCGTCGTCTGGACCATCCCCTCCATTGGCCCCAATTCAACCATGCGCCTCTACATCAAGGCACGCACCTTTAGCACACAGGCCGGGAACTGCCTTACGAACCTGGTCGTGGCCGACAGTGACCTGGCCACGCCTTTGGCTTCGGCCACCGACGTGTTCTGCGTTGTCAAGGGTGCCCTTGCCCAGCCTACTCCCACACCCACACCGACGCCGCCTCCTGTGCCACCTGGAACCACCATCACCCTCAAGAAGGGTGGCCCGGGCACCAGCCTGGATACCTACATCTACCGCAACCAGCCCAACAGTAACTACTGGCTCGACCCGCTGTTGAAGGTGGGCTACAAGCAAACGCACGCTGCCCTCATCCAGTTCGACCTGTCGCCCATCCCGCCGGGGGCGACGGTGGAGGAGGCCTGGCTGGAGGTCTTTGCGGCTGGCTGGAGCGGACCGGGCTCGGATATCAGCATCGGCGCTTACGCCATCAGCGGCACGGTCCAGATCAGCCAGACGACCTGGGTGTCGCCCGAACTGGGCAGCACATGGTTTGTGCCTGGCGGCAACGACGTGCTCTTTGATCGTCGGCCATTGCCCGAGTCAACCGTAACCACCTCGGGACCGCTGCTGTGGTATCGGTTCAATCTCAAGCAGCTCACGCAACAGTGGCTCGACGGCACAATTGCCAACAACGGCGCCATGTTGCGCTGCGAGCTATGTACTGGCGGGCAGATGACCTTGCCGGGCAACCTCTGTCCCTACACCTTCTTCTTTGCCTCCAGCGAGTACAGCAACCCGGCGCTCTGGCCCAAGCTGGTCGTGCGATACCAGTAGCAGTGAACAGCAAAACCTCCCGCAAGCGCTTGGCTTGCGGGAGGTTTTTTGGTTTCGCGGGTGCACGCGCCGGCTAGACGGCTTTGCCGCCGCGCAAGATCCGCCGCAGCGTCGCTACAGAAGCATCGGGGATCGGGTTGAGCGTACCGCAGGACATGGCCAGCACGGCCACTTGAGCACCTTCCTCCAGGTACACGGCCAGGTTCAGCGCCTCAGGGAGGGTCTCTGCCGCGATGATGGGGCCGTGGTTCTGCAGGAGCAGCGCGCGCCGGTCGGTGCCCAGAGCTCTTACCACCGCGTGGGCCAGGTCGGCGGACCCGGGTAATTGCCAGGGCACTACGGGTACTGGCGCAATGCCGGCGAGTGGCACCGTGATTGGCGGCAGGTCGCGGTTGATGACGCACAGCGTGGTCGCGTAGACCGAATGGGTGTGCACGATGCCGTGAATGTCCCGCCTGGCGCGATAGATCGCTGTGTGCATCGGCGTCTCAGAGGACGGTTTGAACTGACCATCTACCAGGTTGCTGTTGACGTCGACCACAGTGATGCCACCTGGATCCAGCCGTTCGTAGGGAATGCCGCTCGGGGTCACGCATACCAGCCCAGTTTGCGGATCGCGCGCCGAGACGTTGCCGCTGGTGCAGCGACACAAGCCAAACCGGTCCGTATCGAGCGCAACCTTGAGAACCAGCGAGCGGAGTTCTTCGAGCAGCATAGGCGTCCTTTCCGGCCAGGATGTATGGCGCGTTGTCTCAGCCGGCCAGAGTATAGCCGGAAGGGTGAGGCGTGCCAAACCAGGCCGTTGTGGACAGATGAAAGAACCGTCACCAGCGCGGTGTGCGCTGTCACACCATTTTCACCAATTGCGTGTACACTAGAACCGGATCGGGTCGCTTCTTAAGGACCGCCTGCGTGCCCGACGGCGTGGGCTCACTCATGCCCTGAACCCTCGTCACCGCAAGCCAGTCAGAACAGGCCCTCGCGCAGCAGCGCCCAATCGCCGCATCACGAGCGAGAGCCCCTTCAATGCGAAAAGAGGAGGGTGCCTTGACCCTGCGACATTTTCGGCTCTTTGCGCTGATTGTGCTGCTGTTCGTGCTCTCCGACCTCGTTGGCCCCGGCCTTCGCGCTGATTCTCCTCCGCCCACAACTGGCTCGACCGCCACGGGCGATCCATCGGAGAAGATCGACGTTATCCTTCGACTCAAGGGATCGTCGGTGGCCGAGTTCAAGATTCGCCCGGGGCAAGGCACCGCCCGTTCGTCCCCCGCCACTGATGAGCAGGTTCGCAGCTATGGGCAGATCATTCTCGCACAGCAAGACCGACTCCTGGCCGAGCTGCACGGAAACGGCATCGCGGTCCAGGTCCACAGGCGCTATACCTACCTCCTGAATGGCCTGGCGGCCACTGTCGCTCGCGGGGACCTCGAGGCTGTCTCGGCCAATCCGCTGGTGGCGGTCGTCGAAGCGGACCCTCTGCTGCACGTGACTCTGTCCGAGAGCGTGCCACTGATCGGCGCGCCGCAGGTCTGGGCAATGTTGGATTCGAGTGGCGCGGCGGTGACCGGAACCGGAGTCAAGATCGCCCTCATCGACACGGGCATCGACTACACTCATCCCGACCTGGGGGGCTGCTTTGGTGCAGGATGCAAAGTGGCGGGCGGCTATGACATCGTCAACGACGATGCGGACCCAATGGACGACCACGGCCACGGAACGCACTGCGCCGGCATCGCCGCGGCCAACGGCACGCTCAAGGGCGTGGCGCCTGGCGCTACGCTGTACGCTTACAAGGCCATGGATCAGAACGGCTGGGGCAGTGGTTCCTGGCTCATCGCGGCGCTGGAAAAAGCGACCAATCCCGACGGCGATCCCGCTACCGACGACGGCGCTGACATAGTCAGCCTGAGCGTGGGTCAGGTCGGTGGCAGCCCCAGCGATGCCCTGTCGCTGGCCGTCGACGCCGCGGTTGAGCGGGGTGCAATCGCGGCCGTGGCAGTAGGCAACGAGGGCGGCTCCGGCTACTGGAGCATCTCCACGCCAGGCACAGCGCGCCGCGCCATCTCCGTCGGGGCCTCGACCAAGAGCGATCAGCTCTTCTCCCTGTCTTCGCTCGGCCCAATCTACGACTGGTGGACCCTCATCAAGCCGGACCTTCTGGCGCCGGGAGCGGCCATCTCATCCACCGTCCCCGCAGCCGGCCCCCTGGGCAATCCGAGCCGCTATGCCCGCCTCAGCGGTGACAGCATGGCAGTGCCCCACATCGCCGGCTGTGCGGCCCTGATCAAGCAGCTACACCCGAACTGGACTCCCGACCAGATCAAGTCGAACCTGATGAACACCGCGCGAGATCTAGACCTGGGTGCCTACGTACAGGGCGCGGGGTGCGTGCAGGTGGATCAGGCTGCCAGGACACCGCTGCTGATTATGCCCGCCTCCATTGGCTTCGGCCTCGTGGACAGTCAGGTGCCGTTGTGGACGTCAGCGCTTCCTCTGAGGCTGACCAACGTGACCACCGGCACCATCGGCTACTCACTGACGGTGAATGGAACCCTGCCGGCCGGTGTCGCCGTGGGTTTCTCGCCCGCTCTGGTCAACCTCGGGCCCGGTCAGACGCTGACTGTCACCGTGATGATCACCATCGACAACTCGCTCCTGCTTCTGGCCACGTCGGATCCCTACTTTCTGGACGGGCGCATCGTGGCGCATCCTCAAGGCGGCACGACCGGTCCGTCGCTCGGTGTCCCGTTCTCGTTCTGCAAGACCTCGTACCTGGAGATCTCGCACTGGGGGGTCTTGCGCCTGCTCGTGCATGATGGTTCGCACCAGTGGCTGCAGGACCGGCAGAATCCATCAAACCCGCTCACCATTCTTGTTCCGGTCGGTACCTATGATGTCATTGCGGTGTCGAGCCTTGCCAAGTCCTGGGTGGTGCGTGAGGGCGTGGTAGTCACTGGGTCGACACGGCTTACCCTCTCCAAGAGCGAGGCCAAGCACTGCGTGACGATGAATCCGCTGGACATAGCCGGTCACCCCGCGGCTTCGACCAGTTGGGGGGTAACGCAGCGAGTAACGCACCTGGCCTCAGGAATCGGCCTGGAGGTAGCACCCTGGAATCAGACCCTATACCCGGTCAAGCTCTCCGATATGAGCGAGAACTATGCGTGGGAGTGTCGTCTGGACACAGCGTGGGAGGGCAGCTGGTACGAATTCAACCGCCGCTTGGTCGGCGTCCGTTCCGACTCGCTCTTCCAGAACGACCCATCTGATCTCCGGCATGTGGTGTACCATTTTCATGCACCGCCCGGCACTGCGGGCCTGCGTGCCAAGGTCTACACACCCAACCCGTCGATCATCGACCTGGTGCCAGCACCATTGGTCAAGCACGCCTACTACATGCCCTTTGGTGCGGATTCGCAGCTGTCCCGCTTCTCCGTATCCACTCACCAGGTGGACACGGATCAGTGGGTGCATATCTCCCCCGAGCTGCAAGTCCTGTCCACCAGTGCCATCGAGGGATTCGTTCCTCTCAACCAGGAGGCCTGGTATCGCAGCAGCGGCGACGAGGTGCACCTGGGCCAGTCTCCGCCCCACTGGTTCACCAATTTTGGCAATGGCAGCACGTCGATCAATCTCCGGCCAGTGGCTCGGGAGGCCTCCTGGTTCTTGAACCAGGCCAGCGACAGGCGGTTGACCCCTGCTCTGCCCTATGAGGTTCGCAATGCCGCCGGAACTCTAGTCGCTGCAGGAGCGCTCATCGAGATCGTCGGGCCCTGGCAGCCGACGCCGCCGCAGTCCGTCGCTCTGCCTGCCGCCGGGGCGTACACGTTCACCCTGGTCTCGGTCCCTTACTGGGTGAGCGATCAGCCCGGGTCGGCGCGCGTCGCGGCCACGTTCGACACGCGGCGTGCCGACAAGGACCCGCCCAGTCTGCTTACGCTCAATGTGCTGCACGACGGTGAAACCACGGACACGGTACAGCGCTACTCACCCTGCACGGTGCGCTTCCGCGTCGCCGACGGCGGCGGGCTTGACCTGGTGCGGCTGGGCTATTCCACAGCCGGGCCGTGGCAGGATCTGCCGCTGACCCAGAGCGGTGATGAATACTCTGGCGTTTTCCCTGGCTCACCGGCCGACACCGTGGTTTCGCTGCGCATCCTGGCCAGGGACGAGTCGGGCAACGAGCTGGTCTACGAGATGAGCCCCGCGTTCATTGTCTCGGGCGGAGCTATCGCGGCCACCCCCACACCGACCACTGCACCCTCCCCGACGGTCACCGCTACCCCCAGCCCAACAGCGCCTCTGGTGGCCGGCAGGCAGGTCATTTTGCAGCAGGGCCGCGAGGGCTATGCTGGCGCTCAGGACACGACCCTGGACCAGTGGTCGCCAGATACGAACAGTTGCCACGCCGAGTTCATCAAGGTGGGTTACCACCAGCAATATGCCAGTCTGGTGCGCTTTGACGTCACCTCCATCCCGGCCGATGCCAGAATCGTGCAGGCCCGGCTAGAGCTCTATGCCAGAGCCTGGGACGGCACTCAGGTCGGCGTTGAGGCCTACTACATCACGCGGACGGTTGAGCTCTGCCAGGCCACCTGGAACAAGGCCAGCTCAAGCGTCTCCTGGGGCAGTCCGGGCTGCAACAACACCGCGACGGACCGGCGCGCCGCAGCCGAGGACTCGTTTACCACAACCGGGAACTATCAGTGGTACCGCCTGGATCTGACCAGTCTCGTGCAGGGCTGGGTGGACGGCAGTCTGGCCAACAATGGAGTACTGCTGCGGGCTCTTGCCTATGCCCATCTTGGTCCGTTCCAGTTCGCCTCGGCCGAGAACAACGAGGCCAGTCAGAGACCACGCCTGGTTGTTAGCTATATGAGGCCCCACATCCAGGTAACGAATCACCCAGCTATCGACCATGATCCGAGTGTGGTCCAGGCTGCCGATGGCACCCTTGTGGTGATCTGGAGCTCGGATCGCTCGGGCAATTACGACCTGTGGTTAAGGAGCAGCGCCGACGGCGGTAAGGCTTGGTCAACCGAGTCTCCACTGACCACCGACGGCGGCCGGGACGATGCGCCCTGCGCCATCGCGACCAGTGGCGGCAAGCTGCTGCTGGTCTGGAGGTCGGACCGTTCAGGACAGCCGGCATTCTGGTTCAGGAGCAGCGCCGATGATGGACACACCTGGTCCCCGGAGGCCTTGCTGGGAGCGGTAGACCCAGCCGCTCGACCCGCGATGACTCAGGCCGCCGACGGCAAGATCTGGCTCATCTGGCTCGGCGGCCGCTATCGAACCAGCTCCGACGGCGGTTTGACCTGGTCCGCGGAGGGTCACCTGGCTGTTGGCCCTGGCCATCCAGCCATCTATCAGGCCAAGAGCAGCATTCTGTGGGTGGTCTACGCGGCCCCCACCGCCGGGCACGATCCGAGCGATGTCATCTGGGGCATCACCAGCCAGGATGCGGGCTCTACCTGGTCCGTTGCCCGCGAGCTGACACCGGCGAGCTGGAAAACCTACGACGACTTGCCCACACTGGCCCAGGGAGGTGACGGCCAGCTCTACCTCTTCTGGTTGCGGGACCAGTTCTATGAAGCCTGCGGACCAGAGTTGCTGTACCAAACCTCGACCAATGGTGGGCTCACCTGGTCGGACCCGGGCAAGCTATGGTCGCCTCTGGCCGGAGCAGCAGCACCCAGAGCGGCCGCATTGAAAGATGGAAGCGTGGGGGTCGTCTGGGCTTCGCGACAGGTCGGGGACGATGTCTGGCTCGGGATCCCGGGGCAGACAGAAAGCACACGCCTGCCGCCCTACGTGTGCTGCCTGTACCGGGAACTACCGGGAGCGAACGAAGTGCTTCCTGGCCAAGTCGTGCGACTGTGCACCCGTGTCTACGGGGCAAAGGCGGTGCAGCTCGTCTGGACGCGCAACGGCGCGCCGCAGCCGAACCTGCCGTTCGGCCCTGCTACTGCCGGGACTTGCAGTGGATTCTGCGGCGGCAACTTCTCGGTCGAGCTGGGGCCCTTCTACGCTGGCGAGGTCATCCGCTTCCAGTTGCAGATAGAGGGTACCGGCTGGCCGGTCGTACTCTGGCCAAACCAACCACTGTCGTTCACCGTGGTCGAACCGGCAACGCCAACGCCGACCTCGAGTGCGACGCCTACCAGGACAGCCACCGCGACAATTACAGTGACGCCGACGTCGACGACGACCGCGACACCCACCAGCACATTGACCGTTACTACAACGCCGAGCGCGACTCCCACTCCGACCGTGACTGCGTCCGCCACGCCCAGTAGCACGCCTACTCCCACCGTGACCGACACACCGCCCTCTCCGACGCCGTCGGCAACGACGGCGTACTGGCGTGCCTTTCTGCCGCTGCTCTGGCGATAACGCGCCTTCGTAGACTAGAGCTCGAGCGTCGACCCGGCCGGGAACGGCGCCACGCGCCGGCCGAAGCAGGTCGACAGAGCCAACAGACCGGCCGGTCCAGTGCAGTGATTGAGGTAGAGCATGGGCGGACCCAGGCGGCCCAGCACCTCTACCACGTGGCTGAGCTGCGCTGGATCGGCTGTCACCAGGTGCGTACCTCCGACCACCATGCTGGGCACGGTGCCAAAGACCCGCCGTACGTGCTCCAGAGTGTTCAGCAGCCCGGCGTGACAGCAGCCGCACACCAGAGCCCAGCCCTGCGGCCGTTCGATGACCAGTGACAGATCATCCTCGTACGGGTCGGGAACGTAGCCGTTGCCGTCTGGTGCCCGGATCACGTGATTCGTTCCTCGGCCCTCGGCCTCCGTCCGAACAGAAATCACACCAGTAGTCCACACACCGGGCAGAATCTGCTGCGGCGAGGCGCTGAGCTTTAGGTCCGCCTGGCGCTGGAGATCCTCCGCTCTCATGCGAGGGCCAATGCTCTTGGCGCTGCCCTCGACCATGGCGAACCGCTCTCTCAGCAGCGTGGCGTTGCCATAGATAGATAGGCCAGGCCGACGCTCCAGTAGATCCGCCAGCCCCCCGGTGTGGTCAGCGTGCCCATGGCTCAACGCACAGGCGGTGAAGGTGCGCGTTTCTATCCCGGCAGTCAGCAGGTTATGCACCAGGACAGTGCCCGATGCGCCCGTGTCAAAGAGCAGACGCCCCTGCGGCGTCTCCAGCAGCATGGACAGGCCATGTTCGCCCCACAGAGGCGAACTCTGCTTGACCGAGTTGTCAACCAGACATGTTAGCTTCACATTGTCGTCCTTCACACACTATTGATCGGATCGCACACCCAAGGCCTCGCACGAACGCCCGGCCAACCACAATGGAATCCGAGTCCCGCCCCGGCGTTAGTGGAAGAACGAGCGCCGCCCTCCAGGCTTTTCCTGTCGTGGCAGGCGGCCCGACTTGAACAGATCGACGGCCTCACGCACCGTACAGAGTGGCGCCTCATAAGCTAGCACGCCTGCTGCGTCAAACACCTCCATGGCGTTGGGGCCCAGCCTACCAGAAAGGATTGCCTCGGCGCCCTTGCGGATGACCAGCTGCGCTGCCGCAGTTCCCGCCCCGCCGCCAAGGGCAATTGCAGTGTTGTTGACGGCCTCACAAGCCAGCGTGTCCGTATCGACAAACAGCAACACCGGTGCCCTGCCAAACACATCGCTGGTCTGTGCGTCCAGCGTGCTCCCCTGTGCGGAAATGGCAATCTTCACTATGTCTTCCTCCCTGCGTTCTGTCAAACGACCAGCGGACAACAGGTCATGAGCGGACGGGACCGAGCCAGGGCGCTGCGGACGACGGCTCCGTACCGAGCGCCCCGGCTGTCCGCTCATCGACTATCCAATGCCGAGCCCACTACCCAGAAACAGGCGGTGCGGCTACGGCTTCCAGACCTTCCACACCTTGCCCACCAGGTCCGGACCCGGCTTGAGCGTCTTGTCGCCCGGATGCCAGCCTGACGGTGTCACCTCTCCCGTCGCAACGACGTGCTGGAAGGCCTTGATCTGCCGAATCAGCTCGTCCGGGTTCCGTCCCACTTCCGGAGTCAGAACCTCCATCGCGCGGATGACCCCATCGGGATCCACGATAAAGCGCCCTCGAATGTCCACTCCGGCTGCCTCATCGTAGACGCCGTACACCGTTCCGATCCGACCCCCTCCGTCTGACAGCATCGGGAAGGGCACTCCCCCTTCTACCATCTTGGAGAGCTCCTCTTCCTGCCAGATCTTGTGCACGAACCGGCTGTCCACGCTAATCGCCAGGAACTCGACACCAAGCTTCTTGAACTGATCGTACTTGGCGGCGACCGCCGCCAGCTCGGTCGGTCAGACAAAGGTAAAGTCACCCGGGTAGAAGCAGATCACTACCCATTTGCCCTTATAGTCCGACAACTTGATGTTCTTGAACCCCTTGCCCTGGACATAGGCGTTCGCCTCAAAGTCAGGGGCTGGCTTGCCTGTTCGCGCGACGGTCATTCGGATTCCCTCCTTCGGTGCAGATGATCCTGCTTCTGGTGCCGCTTGCGGCGGCGCAATAGGGCCACCAGCAGGCTTGACACATCCATCAACTTCCTTCGCCATATGACCTCCTTCTAGTGATATTGACTACAGCTCCTCAGCCAACTGAAGCAGACGCGCCGCAATAGGCGCGAACTCTTTGGCTGCCAAGTCCTCCACCCGCCCCGAATCGCAATGGATCGCGATCTGGGGATCGATGGGCAGTCGTCCCAGGAACGGTACGCCGATCAAGCGGGCCGTCTCTTCGGCGTGGCTGGGACCAAACACCTCATAGCGCCGGTGCGTGTCTGGACATTCAAAGTAGCTCATATTCTCCAGCAAACCCAGCATCGGCGTGTTTGTCTGCTGTGCCATATCTGCTGCTTTGCGTACTACCATCCCGGCCAGGTCCTGCGGGGAACTTACCAGCACAATGCCGGTGATAGGCAGCGACTGCATCACCGTCAACGATGCATCCGAGGTCCCGGGTGGAAGGTCGACAATGAGATAGTCCAGCTCGCCCCAGTAGATGTCGCCCCAGAATTGCCGGATGGCGCTGCTGATGAGCGGGCCCCGCCAGATCACGGCCTGGTTTTCGTCGGGCAGCAGGACATTGATCGAGATTACCTTGATCCCGGTCTTGCTCTCCGGAGGCACCAGACCAAACGGGCTGGTCAGTGCGTGCTGGCGTTCGCCAAAGAACATCTTGGGTATGCTCGGTCCCGTGATGTCCGCATCCAGCACGCCCACCGACTTGCCTGCTCGATGCAGAGCCACGGCCAACAGCCCACTTACCAGCGACTTGCCCACGCCGCCTTTGCCGCTCATGACGGCAATGACCTTGCCCACCTTGTTGAAGCGAGCAGCAGTACCCTCTTCGTCCTTCTGCGGGGTGAGTCCGATGCGCCGCTTTTCCTCATCGGTCATCTCCGTCATCTCGATCTCGACCTCAGATACACCCTCCAGGGCTCCAACCGCTTTCTTGATGTCGTCCGAGATCTGATGTTTCAGCGGGCACCCCATCATCGTCAACGCGACGGTGATTCTCACTCGGTTTCCATCGATATCCACCTTGCGAATCATACCGAGATCAATGAGGCTCTTGTGCAATTCGGGGTCCATCACCCCCTGTAGAGCCTTGCGCACCATGATTTCCGTTACCAACTTGCCCTGCCTCCCCATAGATATGCTTTCTCAGCTTCGAACCATTCACCTGAACTCAGTGGCCCGACCGCCACTGTGCTCGCGAACACTGATGGACGCAGGTCTTTGGCCGCTCGGTGCCAAGGCACAGCCCGCCGCCAGCGCTGAGGCCCGGCGCGCTATGGAGCACCGTTGTCCTTGCTCCACCAGTATGTGCACCCTGCATCTAGTCTACTGCATTCACCGGCGCTTGCCAAATGACCTCAGGGTGCCGGGAGATGTGCGGCACGTTTACCCCGCTCCGTAAGTGCCCACACTTTCACCCGGCCGCCTAACTGGCAGACCGCTCGCTCGCTGCAGTCGCCGCAAGTCGTGGGACAGGCGACCTCAATCTTCTCCAGGTAGCCTGCTTGAACGAGCTCTTGCAGCATACTGTCAACGAGCTCTACGCTCGTACCCAGCGCTGCTGCCAGGTCCTGCGAACGTTGGACCCTCGCCGAACCAACTAACCCAAGCAGCTGCGTCAATAGGTCCACGTATTCCACTGCTCCTGCTAGAATCCGGCCGCCCACATGAGATGGTAGGCCAGAATCCCTCCCGCCAACGACACCGCCAGTAAGAGAACTACGCTCGAGACGGTCCAGCGCCACGAGTTCGTCTCTGAGCGGATGGCGCCTACCGTTGCAGCACAGGGAACAAAGAGCATCTGTACTACGAGAAATGCCGACGCCGTCGCGACACTCACCTGACTGCGCAGCTCCGCCAGTAGATGAGCCGGGTCTCCTCCGCTGTACAGGACCCCAAGGGTAGCAATCGAATTCTCCTTAGCCACAAAGCTGCTCAGCAGGGCAATGATCATTCTCCAGTCCATGCCCATCAGCCTGCCCACGGGCTCCAGCAGACGGCCGATACGCGCCAGGAGGCTTGTCTCGATGGTGCTTCCTGGCACCGACGAGAGCAGCCAGATGAGAAGCGATGCCGCCAGAATAACCGTGCTGGCCTTTTGCAGAAAAGACACTAGCCTCTGCCAGGCCAGGGTGCCGATGGTACGCCAGTTCGGTATGTGATAGAGCGGCAGCTCCATGATAAAGGCCACGTTCTCGCTGCGCAGCATGACCCGGCTAAGCACCATGCCGATCAGGGCGAGCACGACCAGATTCGTGGCCACCAGCCCCCACGATACCAGGGTCGGCGAGGCAAAGAACCCCGGTGCTAGAGTGGCCACAACCGCCATTCGCGCCGTGCAGGGCACCAGCGGTGCCAGCAGAATGGTGACCAGCCTGGCTCGCTCAGAATCGACGACCCGCGTGCCAGTGACCGCCGGCACGTTGCAGCCGAAACCCAGAAACAGCGGCAGAAACGACCGGCCGTGCAGTCCCATCAAGTGCATGAAACGATCCATAACAAAGGCCGCCCGGGCCATGTAGCCCACATCCTCCAGGACACCCAGAACGACGAAGAAGATGATCAGGATGGGAAAGAACGTCACCACCGTTCCCACGCCACCGATGATCCCATCGACTACCAGACCCCGCAGCCATGACGGCCCGCCAGAGAGCAGGTTTGTCGCTCCACGAACCAGGCCGCCCACGACGTACTGGTTCAGCAGTGCCTGCAGCGGCGAGCCCACCGCATAGGTCAACCAGAAGGCCATCCCCAGGATGCCGCCCAGAATCAACAGGCCCCACCATGGATGCGTGGCCCAGCGGTCAAGCCGGTCGGTGAGGGTAACCTGCCCGATACCGGGTCGTACCACTGCCGCGCGGACCATCCTAGCGATCCAATCGTAGCGCCCTCCGGCAACCGCCACAAAAGCATCCTCGTGCTGCTGGAGGATGGTCTGAATCTCGCTCCAATCCTCGGGGTGAATGCGTTCACGAATGAACTTGGTGAGCTGCGGGTCACCTTCCAGCACCTTGAGCGCCACCCAGGTCGGCGGGTAGCCCTCAGGAACGTGGTCACCGATAAGCGACTCGATACGCTCCAGTACCTCTTTGTGGTCGCTGCGGATGTCCGGCCGATTGGGGTGATAGTCGTCAGGATTGCAGACTAGAGCCTCGATGCGTTCCAGCAGCTCGGTAATGCCCTGGTTCTTGGTCGCCACCATAGGCACCACAGGCACTCCCAGAGCGGCTTCGAGCACATGCGGCTCTAGCTTCATGCCCTGCTGCTCGGCGACATCAACCATGTTCAGCGCCACGATCACCGGCGCGGGCAAAGGCAAGAGTTCCGCCACCAGGTACAGGCTGCGCTCCAGCGCGGCCGCGTTGATCACTGCTACCACCACATCCGGCTTTTCGCGAATGATGAACTCGCGAGCGATGAGTTCTTCAGGAGAATTGGCACTCAGACTATAAGTGCCCGGCAGGTCGATCAACTCGAATTCGAGCGGCCCCTCGCGGCACGTCCCGCTCATCCTCTCCACCGTTTTGCCGGGCCAGTTGCCCACGTGCTGGCTCAGGCCTGTCAGCAGGTTGAATACCGAGCTCTTGCCCACATTGGGTTGCCCTGCCAGAGCAACGCGGATGGAAGGCTTCTGCGCCTGACTCATGAGGACACCACCGGAACGGTCACGTGGATCTTGCTCGCCTCACCTCTCCCCAGAGCCACACGCGTGTCCCGCAGCACCACAATCAGCGGCCCGCGCCCCCGGTTCTGAACAACCTCCAGCTGAGTGCCGGGTGTGAACCCCAACGCGGCCAGCCGACTGCGAAACTCGTGGCCGCCTTCCAGGGATACCAGGATCGCCCTGGCACCAGTCGGCACTTGACTCAGATTCTGTGATAGTTCCACTGTCTCTCTCCGCGCGACATAGATGGGCCACTGCCCGTACTGAGCCTGGCCCGTGCCTCCTCCGGGCGGGGAACTCGCTGCTCGGCGGCTAGACAAACAGGCGAGTTAACGTGACGAGCAGCATGAACCCGAGCAGAAAGCCTGCCGTAGCCTGGTGCTCAAAGCCGTGGCTGTGACTCTCCGGTATGAGTTCGTCCGAAACCACATACAGCATGGCTCCACCGGCAAAGGCCAGTGCAAATGGCAACATGGGGCGGAAGATGGCCACTGCCAGCGCCCCAACCAGAGCGGCGGCCGGCTCAGCGAGGCCAGACCCGGCAGCCCACAGCAGGTACTGGCGGCGCGGCATACCGCATGCCCGGAAGGGGCCAGCAATGGCCACCCCCTCCGGGATATTGTGCAGGGCAATCGCTAGAGCCAGCAACAGCCCGAGCCTGGCACTGGAAGCGTACCCTGTTCCCACAGCCAGCCCCTCCGGCAAGTTGTGGAGCGTCATGGCTGTCAGCAGCAATAGACCCCTGCGATAGGCGACATGATCGGAGCATTCAAAGGGCAACTGCTCGTGCTCATGCGGAAGGAAGCGGTCCATCAGAAAGAGCAGCGCCGCCCCGGAAGCGATTCCCAGCAGCGACACCAGCAGACTACCTACGCTGACGGCCTCCTGCACCAGCCCCAGCGTCGCCACAGCAGTCATCACGCCGGCAGAAAAGCCCAGCAAGCTGTCGTACACCTTCATATCCATCTTGCCGAGAAGAGCAACCGCGAACCCGCCCAGCCCTGTGGCCAATCCGGCAATGAGACTGAGCGCAACCGCGTTGAGAACTGTCATGGATCACTCCCCGGTCCGGGTTTGCACCCGGGTGGATATGATATGGCGCATTGCCCGGACTAGGCCTGCGGGCCCTTCGTACGTCGACACTCTTCGCACAGCCCGATCACTTCGAGCCTTGCGGCCGATACCTGAAAGCCAATCTCCCGCCCCGCATCCCGGGCCGCTTTGGAGAGGGCCTCGCTATCGACCTCCCAGACCCGGCCGCAGGTAGAGCAGACCAAATGGGCGTGACGGTCTTTTCTGTCCAGCTCAAAGTAGAGTCTCTCTCCGGCCAGGTGCATCTGCCGCACCAGACCGCTCTCGCGCAAGGCATTCAAGGCTCGGTAGACGGTGGCCAGGCTCAGGCGCGGCTCGCGCACGCGCGCTCGCGCATAGATCTCACTGGCATCCAGATGTCCGTCCGCGTTGGCCAGGATATCCAGCACCAGCATCCTCTGATTCGTAACGCGCTTGCCCAAAGCCCTGAGGCGCGTCTCACTGGTTAGCCTTTGCTCGCCCATGTAGGCCTCCTGTTGCTATTGCAAACGCTAACTATTCGCATTAGCGACAGCATAGCACTTACCCTCGTTGTTGTCAAGTGAGCGATGTCACGATAGAATGAGCTGATGGCCTGGGAGGGGCAGTGCGGCAGGACCCGGGGGCCCGTTGCTTCGGCCACGCCATCAACTGAAACCGACAGCGGCCCGGGCGGCCGAGGGCTTGCTCGCCGCCTCCTACTCGCGGCCCGGCGCGGATGCGGGTTTGCGGCACTGGCAGCAGTCGGGTCGGCCAGGACTGATTGAGGCCCTTGCTTTCGAGGAGGAGAAATGGAAGAGGTTTTGTCCCGGTGTGGCTATCGCTGCGACCTTTGCCTGGCTTACGCTCCGAACGTACAGGCCCACCCGGAGTACCGCCAGACCTTGAGCGACGGCTGGTTCAAGTACTTTGGCTTTCGCATCCCTGCAGAGCAGATCTACTGCGACGGTTGCCTCTCCGGCGGCACTCGACTCATCGACCGCGAGTGCCCCGTGCGGCCGTGCGTCATCGAGCACGCAGTGGACAACTGCTCGGCCTGCGCCGAGTATGTCTGCGACCGGCTCAAAGAGCGGCTGGTGGCGTTTGAGGAGGTAGAACGGAGGGTCGGCATGACTATTCTTCCCGAGGACCGGGAAAGGTTCATCCGACCCTATGAGAACCAGGCGCGCCTGGAGAAGCTGAAAAAGCGCAGTTAGTGTTGTTTCTTGATTCCCATCGCGGCCAGGCCGAACATGGCTCCCGCGACAAAGTTCCACATGGCAGCGATTACGTCCCCATTGGCCATCCCAAGGAAGCCAAAGAGCAGCGCCGCTCCAGCAGCAATCGTTGCCCCGGTCGCGGCTGTGCTGAAATCGCCTTTGGTGAGCGGTAGGTAACCCATAGCAAAACCCACCGCCGCGATTCCGGCGCTGAGAATCACGTTCAGCATGGACCCCTGCATCAGGGTAAGCACTGCCGCCACCACGTACAGTCCAATGCCGATGAGCAGCATTGTCTGGGGCGCACCGCCCAGCCCCGAAAGGGCGTTTTCCAGGTCTTGGGATTTCGGGGGAGAAGCCGGGGCACCGGCGGCGGACTTGGCTGCCTGACCCATAGGCTGGCCACAGCTTTCGCAAAAGCTCGCCCCATCACGATTCTGAGCACCACAATGAGAACAGAAAGCCATCGTATCCTCCTTTCGACCAGCAGACGTAGTACCAATCCCGATTGCACTCGCAGTATAGGCCGCCGGGATGCTGTTGTCAACGCCCCTTCCGCGGTGACTTGACAGAGAACGCACGCTTCCGTACTATGTATGTGCGCTGTGCACCTAGGCAGTGCGCCGGACACGCTCTGCGATCAGACACAGCGTCCTTGGCGGGCCAGGTCGACCGGTGAGCAGGTGCCACGCCGAATCACAGACTCCCTTGAGCCGCGTTTGCTCCCGCTCTTCCATCGAGGTCTGACTCAAAGCGACGACCCGCTGGAAGATCCTGGACCCTCTGGCACTGGCCAGAATCCGGCCAAGCCAAGTGCAATCTGGCCGTCTGACGGCAGCGCGCCCGCAGTCGAGAGCCTGCCTTGAGTCAGCGCGGTACAGGCAGTGCCGATGAGCATCGCCAGCACCGACGAATTGAGGAGCCCGGGGAAACACACCGTACTCCTCACGCTCTTCAGGTAGCCTGTGACAGAGCTATGAAGGAGCACCGATGAGCATCACTGAGAACCTGCTCTCCAACCTGCCGGGCCGCCCCGTTTCCGTACGCGATGTCCGCATTGGCCCGTTCTGGACCCTGGTTTGGACCGCCGCCGGGGCAGGCCTGGCCTCCACCATGCGCGAGCAACACGCTCTGCACGGCGAGCCGGTCATCAGCGGGGCAGGTGACCTGCTCACTCACTCGGCTCAGGAGCTCGCACAGCTACTACGTAGCAACTCGGTGATGGAGAGGGCTCTCGGAATGGCTGCGGTCAACGCCCTGCTCTCCATCGATGAGGGCCGGCTGACTGAACGAAATGCCTCCGAGGAGATCTGCCTCAGGGGCGTCAACAAGCGCGTCGTGGTGGTGGGCCACTTCCCCTTTTTGCCCGATGTGAAGCGCAGGGTCGGCAAGCTCGATGTTCTTGAGCTGACGCCAGGCCCCGGCGACCTGCCTGCCGAGGCAGCAGAAGAGGTGATCCCCGAAGCGGACGTTGTAGCCATCACCGGAACGTCGCTGGTCAACGGAACCTTTGATCAGCTCATCGCGCTGTGCGCTCCGCAGGCTTATGTGCTCGTGCTTGGACCTACAACGCCCCTTTCGCCCTGCCTCTTCGATCACGGCGTTGACCTTGTTGCCGGCACGCTGGTGACCGATCCGGAATCGGCTGCACGGTCGGCCTGTCAGGGAGCAATATTCACGCAGATGAGGGGCGTGCGGCTGGTGACGATGGTCAAGGATGAGCGGCAGAGGCGTTGAGTCAGCCAACGTGTTGCTCTAGCAGGCCTGGCAAATGACAGCAGCCTCTTGACCAGACTCTGGCCCGGGGCACTGAGAACGAGGCAACGATGAGCATTATCTATTCTGCGATAGGCGTGATCCACAGCCCATTTCACGATATCGAGAACGTGCCCATCCAGCCGGCAGGAGCGGTGGGGGTGCGCGGTATCCTTGAAATCGATAGCCGCTACGGGCCCGGGCTGAAGGACCTTGAGGGCTTTTCGCACATCTTGGTGCTCTATCATTTCCACCTTGCACGTCAGTATCGGCTTGTTGTGACGCCGTTTCTCGATTGTCGACCGCACGGCGTGTTCGCTACCCGCGCTCCGGCGCGTCCGAATGCCATCGGCCTGTCGGTTCTCAGGCTCCTTTCAGTTCGCGGCACCGTCCTCGAAGTTGAAAACGTGGATATTGTGGATGGCACACCGCTCCTCGATATCAAGCCCTATGCACCGCAGTTCGATCACTTCGAAGTAGAGCGTATCGGCTGGCTGGCTGGTTCTGCCGCTGACGTGTCGAGCCAGAGGTCCGATGGCCGTTTTCGCTAACCATTGCTCGAACACAAGGCCATTGCCCTCAGCACGCTGGCCAGCAAATACAGAGGCCGACCAGCCAACCGGCGCAGTGAGGACCGCCGCACCGCTCGACCGGCAGAACCTTGTCGGCGCCCAGGGAGAACGTGCACCATTCCGCTGAGGTCGCGCGTATCCCCCAACATGGACACTGCCGCAAGCGTACCGACCTGGTCCGTCTGCTAAGAAGTCAGAGAGCTCGTACGCCGGAGCTCACCCTGACACCTGCCACAACACTCCGAAGATCAGATGCCTCCGTCAGGTGGACAGGTGCGGGATGGCAGAGTATCATTGTCGACGGTTATCTGCGGCGTCGACGAGGTACCTATGAGCCACCAGGAGGTGCAGCAATGACCCGGACCAGACGCAAGGCGCGAGGCGTTGTCCTCTCAGTGATTGTAACCATGCTGTGTCTGGCCGGCTGCCAGGGCACGTCTTCAGAGGTCCCGACCTCAACGCCGGCTTCTCTGCCCCCAAGACTGGTCTCTGAGCCCACGCGTTCAGCCACCGTGACTCCCCAGCCGCTGGTGCAGCGGCCAACCGTACCCCTTCTCGAGCCAGCAACGCCACAGGCCATCGTCGTCGACAACAACGATCCGGGCTTTGCCATCGACGCGGGCGAATGGGGCCATTGCTTTGACGGCGAGTGCGGAGGCACGTGCTTTGGCCAGGATTTCGTCTATGCCGAACCTGGCTGCCTGACCTGCCAGGCCAGCTTTGCTCTGACCGTTCCCCGTTCGGGTGATTATGACCTCTGGGCCTGGTGGCCGTGGGGCGAGGACCGTGCCACCAACACCGCGTTCACCCTGGTGTACTCTGGAGGTTCGCTGCCCATCGAGGTCGATCAGCAGAACAGCGGCAACCTGTGGTTCTGGCTGGCCAAGGTGGGACTGTCGGAGGGCGACCGGATTCGAGTCATCGTGCAGGGCTCCAGGACGGGTTATGCCAACGCCGATGCCATCGCCCTCACGCCGGCAGGCACCGAGCCACCGGCGGAGGATACAGAGATAGCCATTCCCCTCGTTGGTGATGTCGAGCCAGCGGCCACGCCCACTCCCGACACGCAGCCCCGCGTACCCACCCCTCTGCCTTCGCAAGACTACCGTCCGGCAGGTGGCGGGAAGACGATCATCTTCCTTCACCACTCTTGCGGAGCCAACCTGATCGAGCAGGGTGGAGTCCGCCAGCGATTCACCGAACGGGGCTACGAGTTCTTTGACCACGGCTACAACGGCGACGGACTGGTGCTCGCAGATGGGACCTGGACGGGAGAGAACTGGGACGTCCCCGATGACAATACCGACCCAGGCGGCCTGGCGGTCATCTTCGCCCAGCCATTGCAGCGTCCGCCCGACAACACATTCAGCCACCTGCTGGAATTCGACGCCATCATCTTCAAGAGCTGTTTCCCCAACAGCAACGTTGGCAGCGACGAACAGTTGGCCGAGTTCAAGGGCTTTTACCTGTCCATGCGCGACCGAATGGATCAGTTCCCCGACAAGCTCTTTGTCATCGTGACGCAGCCGCCCCAGGTACCGTCGAACACCAACGCCGCTGAGGCCAGGCGAGCACGGGCCCTGGCGAACTGGCTGGCATCAGCCGAGTACCTCAGCGGGCACCCCAATGTGGTTACGTTCGACTTCTTCGGGCTGCTGGCCGATCCATCGACCAACATGCTACGGGCCAGGTACACCAGCGATCCGTCTGATGCCCATCCAAACGAACTGGCCAACGAAACCATCGGCCCGCTATTCGTTGACTCTGTGGTAGACTCGATGCGGGCGTTCGCGGGACACCAGTAAGGGAACGTGAATGAGCCAGGAACTGGCACACGAAGAGTACCTGTATCTGTACGACAACCTGCCCGGGTTGCTGTCGATGGCCTGGACCATCTGGCAGCGATTCCGCGGCGACGTCTACCGCATTCAAGACGAGCTCGCCGTAGAGCATCAGGTCAAGGGCCTGCCCTACCGCTGGTCGATGCCTCACCGCAGCTTTTACACCTGTGCGGCCTGCGGCCATCAGGACACCAACGTGCAGCACGTCCTGCAGGACGCGGCGGGTCACCGGGTTGAGTTGTGGGAAGAAGCGGTGCACTGTGCTCGTGAACACGGCACGCCCTTCCCCGAACATGTCCGCTCGTTTCTGGCCAACCTGGCTGCAGGCGAGGATGGCGCGGCGGCGGCGTTGCTGGAGCGCAAGCAGGCCGCCCACAGCGCCAGTAGCGCGACAAACGAGAAAGGTGCCCCTGACTTGCCGGCCGTGAGGGACAGATTGATCGTCATCTTGAAGCCATATGAGATAGCCCCGCTCAAGCTGACCATCACCAGGGGCTGGGACTATGGCCTGGCAGGTCCGCCGACCCATGAGAGCATTCGCAAGGCTGTCTGGTTTGCAGGTGTCAAGACCACCAAGAAACACGTCTCCTATTACTTGATGCCTGTGTACGCCTTCCCTGATCTTCTGGAACGCATCTCGCCCGGGTTAAGAAAACGGATGCAGGGCAAGTCCTGCTGGAACTTTCGCGTCATCGACGAGGCGTTACTGGCAGAGCTTGCTGTCCTCACAGAGAGCGCTTATCAGCGTTACATCGCAGAAGGGTGGCTCGTGCCTCAGAAGGAATAGGAGCAGACTGGGATCGGGAACCAGTCATGCGCGCCGATGGACGCATTCTCCTCATGCAGGTCGCCAAGGGCAACTGTTGCCGCATTCTTCCCAACGTTCTCGGCACTGACTATGCGCGTGCACCTGCGGCAAAGCCGGTCGATGCTCGCTACGGCGAGGACAGGCGAGTCTCTTCAGGCCGCCTCCTAGTGGGTTCGCGTTGAGTACTCCTTCTGGTGGAACGAGCTTGTCTCAGCTATGGATACGAGATCGGTGCTGAGCCGGGGAACCTAGCGCGGCTGCTTGAAAACCAGAGTGAGGAGCGTGGTTCATCGACCACCTCGGTCAAGCCAGGGCCACACGAGCCGCGCATCCGAGAGAGACCCCGGCGGGCGACGCCAGCCATTGGCCAGGAGCGGCGCAGGCTACTGGGATGGCCCTGGACGCCAGTGCCCTGGAGGGAAGCACTGCCGATGGGCCCTGCTCCAGGCGACTGCATACCCACTCCAGCACCCGCAAGGCCGAATCCGGCGGGCCCGCCCGGGCGACTTCTCCCGAACTGAGTCGGAGCTTTGCCTCTTCCTGCCATTGCGCCTAGAATACCTGGGACCTGGAATGGTCCCAGCCATCGTCAAGACAGGAGCAGACGCAGAGTAAGACGGAGGTGAACCCGTGGCTGAATGGTGCTGGTTCGGAATGGGGCTTTGCTGTCTCGCCATCGGGGCAACAGTGGCTCTGCTGGCGCTCTTGGTCTGGTTTGTCGTCTGGCTGATCAAGGCACCGCAGAGTCCCAGGGCGGAGGCAGTTGCTCCGCCGCCCAAGGCTCCACCAGCGGAGCTCGCCCCTGCGGCCCCTCCCACAGAGACGCCCGTTGCCGCGCCTCAGGAGCCGCCCGTGGCAGAGTCGCCGGTGGAGTCGCCAGTCGTCGAGGCCTCGGCACTGGCCTGCCCCTTCATCACCTACGAGAGCCGGCATTTCGGGCGAGTTACCATCCACCGCCGAGGCTGCTGGGCCATCGAGAAAAAGAGCGGCGGTCAACGCCACGAAGCGGCCCACTACGTCGGGCACGACTCGTACGAGGCCGCCCGGACCTACGCCGACGGAACGGGGCTCACTGTGCATCTCTGCGGCATCTGCAAGCCGGAAACGAAATAGCGTCACGGAACCCGGGCTGCCGGTTGATAGCTCGGGACTATTGATGATGAGTTGCCCGATGTCGTTGTACCGTTGACGCACAATGGCGCTCACTGCCAGCAGAACGATGATTGGGAGAGAAGCGATGGTTTCAGACCGAAAGCACGCGGGGCAAATGATCACCAGTGTGGCGCTCGTGGTCCTGGTTGCGCTCGTGCCAGCAGCCCCTCTGCTCGCCGCCATCCCCGGCGACATCAACAACGACGGCGTTGTCAACCTCTTTGACCTGGTCTTGGTCTCCCTCGCCTACCGGCCGGGCTTGCCGGTCAGCGATGCCCGCGCCGATACTAACGGCGACGGGAAGGTCGATCTATTTGACCTCGTGACCGTCTCCCTAAACTATGGCGCGGGGACGTCCATGGGCCCCTCCCCTAGCCGGCCCATCGGCTATGCCGCCGTGCCGACCTCGCGCCAGTATCCGGCTAACATCTACTCGCTGCAGCAACAGCGCAACTTCTCCGGCTACACCGTCTCGCTCTGGGAGTCCACCACTCAGGGCTGGCGGCACCAGATAGTGACCATTGATGCCGCGGGTCAGAAACGCATCCAGATCGAGGACGTGGAATCGCTCGATGCGCTGACCGGCTCCGACGTCACCGGCGACGGGACGCTGGACGTAGTCATCCATACCTTCACCCAGGGGGCGCACTGCTGCTTCTCCCTGATCATCTACGAGCTAGGTGCCACACCGTTCAAGGCGCTGGAGACGCCGCCATCGAACTGTCCTTCGTCCCTGGTGAATCTCGATGCGGACCGCGCACTGGAAGTCGAAACCTGCGACGACCTGTTCGCCTACCTCTACTGCAGCTACGCCTCTTCGCCTCTGGTCAAGGTGTATCTGGACTATCGTCCCGGAGTGGGGTACATCCCTGCCTCGCCGCGCTTTGCCAGCCTGTACGCTCTGGACATTGCCGCCCACACGTTCCGTGCCGAGCGAACCGTGGCCGGCCAGGGATGCAACCTGGCGGGCGAGAGCCGCTGCGCGGTTCTGGCGGTGGTGCTGGATCACCTGTACTCGGGAGCCGAAAGCAAGGCCTGGAGTGAGCTGCGCCGCATCTATCGTTGCCCCGACGTCGATTCGTTCGCCGCCGAGATCAAGGCCACCGTAGAGGCCAGTCCTTTGTACATCAAGCCGTAGGCGGCGCTGGATGAAATCACCAGGTTTGTACCTCTTTCTCGATACCGAAACCACCGGGCTGCCCACACGCTACGACGCACCCGCCTCGGACGTCCGTGCCTGGCCGCGAATGGTGCAGGTAGCCTGGGTGCTGGCGGACGCCCAGGGCCACGAGCTGGCGTCCCGCTGCCATCTCATCAGGCCGGAGGGTTTCACCATCCCCGCCGAGGCGGTGCGGATACACGGGATCACCACCGAGATTGCACGGTTGCACGGGGTTGACGTGCACCGGGCGCTGGATGAGCTGGTGGTCGACCTGCCTCAGGCCAGACTGCTGGTCGGCCACAATCTCGAGTTTGACTATGGAGTGGTTGGCGCCGAGTTCTTCCGCGCCGGCAGCACCGTCAATCCGCTCGACGGGTTGCAGCGCTATTGCACGATGAAGACGACAGCCGACCTCTGCCGCATTCCTGGCGGCTACCGCGGCTACAAATGGCCCACGCTGGATGAACTGCACTGGACCTTGTTCCGCCAAGAGCTCAAGGCCGGTCACGACGCCCTGGCCGATGCCAGGGCCTGCGCGAAGTGCTACTTTGCGCTCTTGAACCGGACCCTGCCGGCGGACGCGGACGAAGACCTCGAGGACGATGGTCCTGATACTGACGACGACGCTGGTGAGTTGCTGGAGGAGATCTACGACCTGGCCGAGGGCCAGCCCTGGTTCGACACCGAGTTCGTGGACAGTGTGAACGAGCAGTACGAAGAGCGAGGCTGGATCAGCGACGCGCAGATGGAAGCACTGCAGCGAATTCGCGACATGCTGGAGCGGAAGGCGCGCTGAAGGAGCTGCTACTCAGCTACGTCACCCGCGGCTCTATTGCTCCTTGAACTGGCTCATGTACAGTCGGTAGTAGAATCCCTCCTGCGCCAGCAGCTCGTCGTGCGTTCCCCGCTCGATGATTCTGCCGTGATCCATCACCAGCACCAGGTCGGCGTCACGGATGGTGCTAAGACGATGCGCGATGACAAAGGATGTTCTCCCCTGCATCAACCTCAGCAGCGCTTCCTGGATATGCATCTCCGTCCTGGTATCGACCGAACTGGTGGCTTCGTCGAGCACGAGGATCCGCGGATCGGCCAGAACTGCACGGGCGATGGCCAGAAGCTGCCGCTGGCCCTGGCTCAGATTGCTGCCACGCTCCGATAGCGGAGTCTCGTAGCCCCTCGGCAATCGGACGATGAACTGGTCGGCGTTGGCCAACCGGGCCGCGGCCTGGCACTCTTCGTCCGTCGCGTCGAGGCGCCCGTAGCGGATATTCTCCATCACTGTGGTCGAGAACAAGTAGGTATCCTGCAGTACGACGCCGATCATTCGCCGCAGGCTCTCCTGCGCCACGGTGCGAATATCACGGCCATCAACCAGGATGGCACCGCTGTCGACATCGTAGAAGCGTGTCAAGAGATTGACGATGGTTGTCTTGCCGGCGCCCGTCGGTCCGACCAGGGCAATGGTCTGTCCCGGCATTACCTCCAGACTGATGTCGTGCAACACCGGGGCTCCGGACACATAGCCAAAGGAGACATCCTTGAACTCGACGTGGCCATCGATTCGGTCCAGCGTCACGGCATCAGGGGCGTCGACCAGCGCCGGTCTGATGTCGATCAGTTCAAACACGCGCTCCGCACCGGCCAGAGCGGCCTGGATCTGGTTATAGAGGTCGGCCAGCAGACGAAGCGGCTGCGAAAACGTGCGCGCGTAGGCCGCAAACGCAGCAATCGTACCGATAGTGGTAAAGCCGCGCAGAGCCAGCCACCCGCCGAAGCCAGCCACCACGGCAATATCGGCCTCGGTCAGGGCGGTCATCAGCGGCGGAACGATGAGGGACAACTCCTGCGCGTGGATCCCGGCCAGGCGCTGTGCTTCGTTACGTTGGTCAAAGGTCTCCAGCGCCGAGCTTTGCTGACCAAAGGCAGTGACGACCCGCTGGCCGGCGATGGTCTCTTCCATCGTTGCGTTGAGGTCACCCAGCGTGATCTGCTGCTGGCGGAAGGCCCGCCGCGTGCTGCGGCCAACGACGAGAGTCACACCCACCATCATCGGCAGCACCAGCAGAGTGCTCAGGGCCAGCCTCCAGTCAAGGGCGAACATCATGACGACTACTCCACCCAGCGTCAGCGCACTCGACACGACCTGGGTGATATTGTTGGTGAGAAGGAGGCTGATCGTGCCAATATCGTTCACCAGGCGGCTCATCAGCTCGCCCACCGGTCTCTGGTCGAAAAAGCTCAGCGAAAGGATTTGCAGGTGGTTGAAGAGGTCGTTGCGCATCGTGCGCAGAGCCTGCTGGCCAAGACGCGCCATGAGCAGGCTCGAGGCAGTCTGAGCCAGCCAGTTGGCAGAGTAGAGCGCCAGCAGAACCAGCGCGGAGCGCAGCAACAGGGGGACCTGAGCAGCATCGGGCGCGCGCAGATAGCTGTCGATGGTCCGGCCCAGGGCATAAGGGGCGGCCAGGTTAAGCAGCGTGCTGAGGACGACCAGGAGCACCGCCGCAGTGACTTCACCCGAGTACGGCCGCAAGTACTCGGCCAGTCTGTGCAGAGTCCCTCTGGGGTCGTGAGCACGCTCGATCCTGACACCCCCTCCCTGGCCGGGACCTCCCCCCGCACCAAAGCGAGGAACGGGAACGGGCTTGTCAGCGGGTGTCGCTCGCTCAGTCATGAAGCACCGCCAAAGAACCGAGCTGCGATTCATAGATCTCGCGATACAAGGGGCTGGAACGAAGCAGCACCTCGTGTCGGCCCAGGGCCACAACCCGGCCACGCTCGAGAATGATGATCTGATCCGCGTGCAGCACGGTGCTGATGCGCTGAGCAATGATGAAGGTGGTGGAATTGGCAGCCACCTGGGCCAGGGCGGCACGGATCCGGGTCTCCGTCTGCACATCAACTGCCGAGGTCGAGTCGTCCAGGATGAGAATGCGCGGGCGAACTAGCAGGGCACGCGCGATGGCAATGCGTTGCTTCTGTCCGCCGGAGAGTGCGGCGCCTCGCTCACCGACAACAGTATCGTATCCGCGCGGCAGGGAGATGATGAAATCGTGCGCCTGAGCGGCACGGGCGCAGGCCACTACCTCATCGTCCGCGGCATCGGGGCGGCCGTAGGCGATGTTGCTGCGGATGGACCCGTAGAAGAGCACGGTTTCCTGCATGGCCACCCCGATGTGACCCCGGAGAGAAGCCAGGGTAAGGTCACGCACGTCGTGCCCGTCCACCGTAATACGCCCCCGCGACACGTCGTAAAAGCGCGGTATGAGGTTGACCAGGCTGGATTTGCCTGAGCCGGTTGCGCCCAGGATGGCAACGTTTTGGCCGGGCTGAGCGGTCCAGCTCACGTGGTCAAGCACCGGCTCAGAGCAGTCATCGTTGTAGCTGAAACAGACGTCTTCAAACGCAACCCGGCCCTCGCAAGTGGTCAGCTCCAGCGCGCCCGGTTTCTCCTGCACCAGCGGAGGCGCATCGAGCACCTCCAGGATGCGCGTGGCCGATGCCGCGGCAGACGAAAACAGCGCCGCGATGTTACCCAACATTACCACCGGATAGGTGATCGTGGCGAGGTAGTTGACGAAGGCCATCACCTCGCCCACAGTAAAGCGGCCGGCGATCACTTTCTGGCCGCCGAACCACACCACGGCCGACACCCCCAGGTTGAGCAGCCAGATGCTGGTGGGCATCAAGGCCGCCATGAACTGGTTGACGCGGATGGTCTGGTCGGTCAGGTCGACGTTGGCCACGTCGAAACGGCCGCTCTCGAAATCGCGGCGCACGAATGCCTTGACCAGACGCACACCGGACAAGTTCTCCTGGAGCAGGTTGTTCAATCGGTCCATCTTGACCTGCACACTCCGGAAGAGGGGCAGTGCCCGGTCGGCAAAGGCAAACACCACGACGAGGGTTAACAGCAGCAACGAGAAGAGGATGAACGCTAGTTGTCGATTAACCTGCGCCATGAGGATCATGCTGCCAACAATCAGCAGGGGGGAGCGGGTCAACACGCGCATGGACATCATCACCAGCATCTGCACCGAGCTGACGTCGCTCCCGAGGCGCACCATCAGCGTTCCAGTGTGCAGGCGGTCGAGGTTCCCGAAGGAGAGGGTCTGAATATGGCGGAAGGCGGCATTTCGTATATCAGCGCCAAAGGACTGCGATACCCGCACGGCCAGCGCCGTGTTCCCGAGCGACAAAAGCGCTCCAGCGATGGAGGCGGCTACCATCATCGCCGCCGTTCGCACCACTGCCGCCAGGTCGTGACGAGCCACTCCCTGGTCGATGACCTGCTGAAGGAGTCGGGGAATGGCCAGGTCGGCTCCTGCCATGCAGAAGAGCAAGAGCAGGGCGATGATCGCCTGGCCAACATATGGCTTGAGAAAACGCAGCAGTCTTGTCACGCGACGCGAGCCCCCTGGAGTAGTCAAACAGGCCGGCTGAGAATAGCGTACCGGCGGCCGATTGTCAAACCGCAGTTGCGTTTGGAGAGGGTCACCCCGAGTACGGTTGACCCGACTCTGTTTCGCGCCTAGAATGGCCATAGACTACCAGTCCAGTCCCATACGAACGGAGGTGTCCACGTGCAAGCGGAAATCACTTCCCCCTCGCCTTTGCTCGACTCCAGCGGTCGCCTGACGCAAGTCGGCTGGTCGCGCCAGCCACTGCTCGACTGCAATCTGGAGAATGTGTCCTTCTACCGCTGCCGCGCACTCCAGCCGCTGCGGGTCAAGCGCTGGGATTACTACGGCCTCACCACTCCCGAGTTGTTCTTCTCGGTAACCCTGTCTCATGTGGGCTACTTGGGGCTGCCCTTCATCTATGCCGTCGACCTTGCCACCGGTGAAATGTGCGAAGAAACGCTGCTCATCCCCTTTGGCAAAGGCGTCGAGCTGGCCCGGAACAGCACGGAGGGCGCCTGCTCATTCGACAATGGCCGGGTCAAGATCGCTTTCACTGTCCAGGGCCAGGCACGCACCGTGCGGGTGGACTGGCCAGCCTTTAATCGCGGCGAAGGCATCTCCTGCGACCTGACCATGAGCTGTCCACCCGAGCACGAGTCGATGGTCATCGTGACCCCTATTGCGTCGAAGAGGTTCTACTACAACCGCAAGACCAACTGCCTGCGCACAACGGGCTGGATCCAGAGAGGCGGGCGCCGAAGCGAGATCAGCCCCGACCGGGCGCTTGCTACCCTGGATTGGGGTAGAGGCGTCTGGGAGTACAAGGGCTTTTGGGTGTGGGCGAGCTCGTCCGGATTCCTGCCTGATGGCAGGACCCTCGGGCTCAATATGGGCTATGGATTTGGCGATACCAGTGCCGCAACGGAAAACGCCTTCATCCTGGACGGCAGGGTGCACAAGCTGGAACAGGTCGATTTCGAGTACAGCTCCCGGTCATTCATGAGCCCATGGAAGATGCATTCGCCGGACGGCAGGCTGGACCTGGTGTTTGAGCCGTTCAAGGAGCGGGTAGCCAAGAGCGAACTGCTGGTTCTGTCCAGCGAGGTGCATCAGATGTTCGGCCGCTACTCCGGGACTCTCAAGACCGACGAAGGTGAGACGCTGCACGTCGAGAACCAGGTCGGGTGGGCGGAAGAACACCACGCCAAGTGGTGACCGAGAACGCGGCGCAGCTTTGCGGTAGGCCTGGAGGCAATCGAGGAGGAAGACATGCTAACCGATAGCGAAAAGATGACCTTGCTCAAGCTGGCGAGGTCGACGCTGGAAGCCTTTTTCGCCGACCGGGAGCAGCCCCAGATGGACAACCCGTCAGCGGGTTTGCGAGAGCACTGCGGCGCGTTCGTGACCCTGACCGAGCAGGGCGAGCTGAGGGGCTGCATCGGCCACTTGCGCAGCGAGCAGGAACTGTACCTCACCATTCAGCAGATGGCCATCGCCGCGGCGACGGAGGATCCTCGTTTCAGGCCGGTCTCGGCGGCGGAGCTGGCCCTGGTCCACATCGAGATCTCCGTGCTGAGTCCGATGGTCAGGGTAGCCGACGTGAAAGAAATCGAGATCGGGCGCGATGGGTTGTACATCGTCAGTGGTTTTCAATCGGGGGTGCTGCTGCCACAGGTCGCCACCGAGTGGGGTTGGGACAGGGACGAGTTCCTGGAGCAGGTGTGCCGCAAAGCAGGGCTGCCCCGCAACGCGTGGAGGGCCGGCTCGACGCTCTACCGCTTCAGTGCCCAGGTGTTCGAAGAACAGCTGCAGGCCAAGAGCGCTTGACATCCGATTTGCTTTGTGCTACGATGACGCTGCGTCACCTGCCGTGTTCGTGATGCGCCGTATGTTTTGAGCCAACATGTGTTTCAAACGGGAATCATAGTGCTCAAGGGAATGTAGTAGCTTCCGAGCCAGGCAAACCCGCGAGGTTAGGTTCCCACCTGCGAGAGCAGGTTCGAAACTAAAGTGCACACGGCATGGCGGGGACGCCTTCTTTTTGTCTGGCGGGGTGCATGAGACGCGACCGGATCGCAGAAGATATCTACACATTCAGCAGCGACGTTTACGCTCAGGTCACCTCCGGAGTCATCCTGACCACCGAGGGCACCATCGTCATCGATACCCTCCCCTTCCCCGAGGAAACCCGCCAGGTGCTGGCCTTTGCCCGCGAACGAGGCAAGGGGCCGGTGCGTTATGTCATCAACACCCACCACCACTCGGACCACACCAACGGCAACTTTTTGTTTCCGGAGGCAGAGGTCATCGGACACCGTTTGTGTCGCCAGAAGATGCTGACCTCTGGCGTGCGCACCCTTGCCGAAGCGAAACGGGAGCAGCCCGAACTGAACGAGGTGGAGCTCAGACCGCCCAACGTTGTCTTTGAGCACGATGTCTATGTGCACCTTGGTGGCCGAGCGCTGTGCCTCACTCCCCTGCCCGGTCATACCGAGGATTCAATCGGGGTGATGATCGAGGGCGACCGGATCTTATTCTCCGGTGATGCGGTGCTGCCTGTGCCTCACGTGGTCTGGGGAGACCCTGAGGAGATGATTCGTTCCCTCAAGGCGGTTCGAACGCTGAAACCAGAGAGCGTCATCCAGGGGCACGGAGATCTCTTGCTCAAGGGCGAACTCGTCGACGAGATCGAGTCCAGCATTCACTACCTGGAGTGCGTCACGACCAGGGTGCGGGAGCTGGTTCAGAAACGTGCACCCACCTCCGCGCTGCTCGAGATCGACATCGAATCGTGCGGCAAGTCGCGAGTGCCGTTGGATGGCCTGGTGCAGTTCCTGCACCGGGACAATCTACTCGCACTCTACCACAAGTACCAGGCTGCCGAACGTCCCAGGAAGCCAGCCAGTTAGCGCCGTATTTGTTGCCCCGGTACTACCTGCTCTCTAGCCGATCACCTTCTCGATCGGATGAGCGGCCATGATGCGCGTTGTCAGGCGGAACGACAGCTTTTTCCAGAACTGGAGGTCATCGCCTGGCACAGTCACGCAGAGGCTCGTTGCCCCCTTCTCCTTAAAGCGCCTGGCCGACTCGCGCACGAGAGCGGTGCCAATTCCGCGACGCTGGTGGTCCGGATGCACTGAAACGATATGGATCAGTGCCTTGGAACCATCGTAGACCCCCCTGCTCATACCAACAACCTGACCACCATCCTCGGCCACAAGAAAGACCGCTGCCTGGCACTGATGCACCCGCATCATGGCCTCCGGCCCTTCAGAGGCGGGATCGCCGTACTGGAGGTTCATCTTGAGAATCTCCACCAGGGCCTCGCAATCGCTCGCTCGAAAGTCACGGATGATCATGGGTTGCCTCCCTGGAGAGCCCCACCTGGCAGTGTCCGGCCGGTTGGCCGAGGCCGCTGCTCTACTCGCTGCCCTTCTTGAATGCCCCCAACTGACAGGGTGTGATCCTGATCCCGAGGGTCTCGGCTGCGTTGCTCACAGTCATCTTCTCGACCTTGAGCGAGCGGGCGATCTTCCACGCCGCAGCGCAACTGATGTTGCCGTCCTTTTTCACCGCCGCTCGAATGGCCGATTCGAGCTCCGGCGGCACCTTGTCCATTGCTCGAACGGTCTTGTGCTTGCCCTCGCTCTTGGGACCATAGCCAAACAGCCCTAGCTGGCAGCGGCTCAGCCGTATTCCGCCTTCGTCGCAGGCATTGCCAATCTGACGCGGGGTGACCTTGAGTTTCTTCGCGAGCTCAAATGCCACCTCACATGGAAGCTGCCCTTGCTCCAACACCGCCTGGATCTCTTTGTTCAGTGTGGCCAACTCGACTCTCCTCCGATGTCCGTTGTTCGCCGCCATTCGAGCACGAACTGCGTGTCGAAACGAGGACGGCTTTTTGTCCGCAAAGGATGCTGCCAGTATAATCGTTCTGGCCTCAGGCGCAAACTCGCTCTGGAGGTAATGATGAGAGTACTCATGCTCTCCTGGGAATATCCACCGCATGTCGTGGGCGGGCTCGGCCGGCACGTGGCCGACATCGTGCCTGCGCTCGTTCAAGAAGGCGTTACAGTCCATCTGGTGACCCCTCGTTGGGCAGGCGGCGACCCATTCGAACGTGACGGACAGCTCACCGTGTACCGCGTCGACCCGGCGCCAGAATCCGGGCTCGATTTCTTCGCCACCACGGTGAGGGTCAACGCCCGACTGGAAGCCACGGCGGAGGACATCTGCCGTCGCGAGAACATCCAGTTGATTCACAATCACGACTGGCTGACTTCTTTCGCTGCCATCGCGCTGAAGCACAGGCACAAGCTGCCGCTCCTAGCTACCATACACGCCACGGAGCGTGGCCGGGCCAGGGGCCCACTCGGCACGGAGGTGCAGCGGTCGATTGACCACGCCGAGTGGAACCTCACCTATGAGGCGTGGAGGGTCATCAACTGCAGCAGGTACATGGCCGGCGAGGTGATGGACTTTTTCGCCACACCAGCCGACAAGATCGATGTGATCCCCAACGGGGTCACAGCCGGGCAGTTCGCGCGCCGTGACACCAAGGACCTGTCGACCTTCCGCGCCGGATACGCGGCGCCCACCGAGGACATTGTGCTCTACGTCGGCCGGGTTGTGGCGGAAAAAGGCTTGCAGGTACTGGTTGAGGCAGTGCCCCTGGTGCTGGCGGAGCATCCCAACGCCAAGTTCGTGGTGGCGGGAACAGGATGGCTGCTGCCCACGTTGCAGAAGCGGGCCAGCGAACTCGGGGTGGCCAGCAAGATCTACTTCACTGGCTTTATCCCCGATGAGGATCGCGATGGGCTCTACCGTGTGGCCTCCTGCGCCGTGTTCCCGAGCCTGTATGAGCCTTTCGGCATCGTCGCGCTGGAAGCAATGGCGGCCAAGGTGCCGGTAGTCGTATCTCTGGCGGGGGGCCTGCAGGAAGTCGTGCGTCATTCAGAGACGGGGATCACCGTCCACCCGGACAACCCGGTGTCGCTGGCCTGGGGGATCAACCACACCCTGGCGCGACCTGACTGGGCCAGGCAGAGGGCAGAAAACGCCTATCAGGTTGTCCTGAGCGAGTTCAACTGGCAGAAGATCGCGCGAGAGACTCTGGCCGTCTACTCGCGCGTCGTCACCGAGCGGTCCCGCACCTCCTGGTAGGAGCCGCTCATTGAAGCTGGACCTGCACGTTCATACCTGCTACTCCTACGACTGTCTGCTTTCTCTGCCGGACCTGATCAAGGCCGCGTCTCAAAGAGGGTTGGACGGAGTTGCGGTGCTGGACCACGACGAGATCGATGGGGCCAAGCGGCTCCGCGAGCTGGCCCCTTTCGAGGTGCTCGTCGGCGAGGAGATTGGCACGAGTGATGGCGGCATTGCCGGGTTGTTCCTCAAGGAGCGAATCCCGCCGCACCTGACGGCCGAAGAAACGGTGGAGCGAATCCACCACCAGGGCGGGCTCGTCCTGGTACCTCACCCCCTGTCGCGAGGCGTGCCGGGAAGGATCGAACGGCGCAAGCTGCAGGAGATCCTCAGCCAGGTCGACATTATCGAGGGGTACAACGCCCGGGCACAACTGGCGGCAGATGACGAGGAGGCCAGGCGATTGGCCGCACGGTTCGGGATAGCGACCAGCGCTGGTTCCGATGCCCACTGGGCCTGCGAGGTTGGTCGGGCCTGGACGGAGGTAGAGCCAGCGCGCAGCCCCGCCGCTTTCCTGGCCAATCTTCGACAGGGACGGCTCCACTATGCGGCCAAGACGCCGTACCTTGTGGCCGCCCTCACGATCGCAGTGATCGCTCCGCGCACGTTATGGCGCTCGCTGCGCAAGCCGGCGCAAAGCCTCAACTAGCTCCGGGCTCCAGCCCCGGGCGAGAGTACCTCGCCAAGCACCTGGAAGAGGATGGCCACCGTCCGCTCACCTACCGGCGCGCAAAAGCCTGCGGCATCCGGCTTTTCGTACTGCGCCCTGATCGGCTCGCATTTGGTGCTGCCAAATTCCGCCGCGAACCGCTCACGCAGTCTGGTGACTATCTCACGAGCTCTGGATTCGTCAAACTCGGGGCTCTGACGGCCATAGAGAGCGCCGACTACCATCACCGCACCGGCCAGCGCCCCGCACATCTCCTGGTGCGTACCCGCCACGCCCCCGCCAAAGATACTGGCCACTTTGATCATCGAGGGTGAGACCGAGCCGAGCAGATGTTCACCGGCACTCAGCAGCACGGCTTCGGAGCAGTGGTAACCCTGCCGCATTAGCTGCCCTGCGCGGGCGGCGGTGCTGTCTTGTATCGCCATGGCCAACGTCCTCCAACCAGAATGATGTGCTGGGGATAGTATACCACAGAAAGCGTCCGCCTGGCCAGTCCAGGACGAGGGGAACAAGAGGGCGAACCTGCGGGTTCGCCCTCTTCTGCAACACAGACTGCACCAGCGGCGCGATGACTAGCGCCCGGAGACCATCCCCCCGAGAGCTGATCCAACCCCCAGAACGCTGGCGATGATGAAAGCTACCAACATCAGGGCAAGCCAGCCGACCACAGTCACGATGATGGCCTGCGTGCTATCGAGGTCCAACCCCTCGCGGATGGCCAGTACGCCGGCAACCAGAGCCAGGATACCACCGGCCAGTGAGCCGATCCAGCCCACGCACGGGATAATGCCCAGAATGCCCAGCAGACGGGGTGCGTTGGCATAGCCGACCACACGCAGCACTTCGTTGAGTGAGCCCTTGCTCTGGTAGAGCATACGGCCCACGAACTGGGAGACGTAAGACCAGACGAACCAACCAATGAAACCGCCGATCAGTTCCGAGACAAAACCGTTGGCCGGTCGAGCCGCGCCTGCGGCGGCGCCAATGCCGGACAGCACACTGGCCACCGCCACGATAATGGCCGCCTGCTTCGTCGCCTGCGGATCTGACTCGATCTCCTTGAATACGGAGAAATCCAACTTGATAATGCGCATAATTCGGTCGAGCATGGTTCCTCCCCGGGCCCTAGAATGGCACCATTGTAGGCCCATTCCTTGCCCGATGTCAAGAGGTAGCTGCAAAGACCGCACAGCGAGCGGTTGACCGACCGGGAGCGAAGCCTATAATTACGGCGAGTGACGCGAGAGGAGGCTGAGTGATCCTGGAAATCGTGGCACACCGGGGTGCGCACGAGAAGCTGCCGGAGAACACGCTGGCTGCGTTCCAGCAGGCAGCGGTGATGGATGCCGATATGGTCGAAATGGACGTCAGGCTGACCCGCGACCACGTGCCGGTGATCTGCCACTATTATGCGCTTCCAGATAGGCTAGGGCTGCCTGGCTGTGTGTTCGAGTACACGCTGTCCAAGATGAGGCAGGCTGAAGAGAAGCTCCAGGCTACTGACAGCACAGGGAGCATTGCCATCCTCAGGGAGGTCTTGGAGTCACTCACCGGCCGTGTCGGACTCGAGATCGAGGTCAAAGGGCCCGAGCCGGAGTGCGTCGAGATCATCTCCGCAACGCAGCTCGACTACCGCCGTTTCTGGGATACGATGGAGTTGACTTCATACGAGCCGGCGTTGCTTCTGGCGCTGTCGGAGCGCTGCCCCGGCCTGGCTTCGGACCTGCTCTATCCTCCATCAGAGCCCTGGAAGACGCTCGATATCGTGGCCTATGAGGCAAAACACCTGGGCAGACTGGCCAGGGCCAGGGCCGTGCACCTCCACCACGGCCAGCTCTCGGAGCAGGTGGTGGCAAGCCTCTATGCCTTTAGCTTGGAAACGCACGTCTGGGGAGTGAATGACGTCAGCGCCCTGCAACTCTGCCGTGACCTGGGCCTGAAGCGAGTCTGCACGGATCAACTGACCATGGCTCTTGACTGGCGGTCCGAGGCTGCAGCTTGAGACCCACCTAGCGCATCGGTAAGGAGGTAGTCAATGTGGTCTCCGTGCGACGACCAGAGTGCAGTGGTGAACTGGCTGCTGCGGCCGGAAGACCCATCGATTCGGTTGCTGAGCCTCAGGCATCTGATGGGTCTGCCGTCTGATGATCCAGGTGTGCAGGAGGCAAGCGTTGCGGTCGTTGACTCACCACTTGTCAAACGAATCCTCTCGCGCCAGAACGCAGACGGAAGCTGGGGCAAGTCCGCAAACCCCTACCTGCCCAAGTACAAATCCAGCTACTGGACGTTGATGTTGCTCGGCCATCTCGCCGTGCCATATGGCAACGAACCGGTTCGGCGAGCGGTCGACCACATCCTTACTTTCCAGCAGCCCTGTGGCGGCTTTGCCACCTACGAAGAAGACAACGCCAGGGTAGAATACGAATTCGCCGTCAAGCGCGAGGCAGCCCGCGGCAAACCGGCTCCTGATGAACAAAGTTTCCTCGAGAACCTTCTGCGCGAGATGACGCTCTCCTGCCTCACCGGCAATGTGGTCTCGGCGTTGGTGCGTCTGGGCTACGGGCGACTGCCTGAGGCTGCGCGAGCGGTCGATTGGCTGATTCAGATCCAGAATGCCGACGGGGGCTGGCTGTGCCCCTACTGGTCGGCCCACCTCCGCGACAAGCACTCCTGCTTCTATGGCACCATCAGCGCGCTGGAGGCCCTGGCAGAGATGCTGCGGCTGAGGCCATCAACCAGACTGCGCCAGGCAGCGGACCGCGGCGCCGAGTTCCTGCTGCTGCACCGCCTCTATCGCGCAGACCACCACGACTGGCAACCGATCAACCCACAGTGGCTCAGACTCTCCTTCCCGTGGTTCTATGGCTACAGCATCCTGCGCGGACTGTGGGTGCTCGGCTTGCTGGGCTGCTGCGACGAACGAGCTCAGGATGCCCTCTCAGTCCTCCTTGAACGCCGCACTCCCGATGGTCGCTGGATCCTGGAGCATTCGCCCTATGGGCGGATGGCAGCCAATCTGGAGAAGGTCGGCCAGCCCAGCAAGTGGGTGACCCTGCACGCGCTGTGGGCGGTGCGTAACCTCACGAGTGGTGCATCCTCGCATTAAGCAAGGCACCGGTGAGGTCAACCGCTGGGCGGACCGGCATCGGCACTCACTGCCCCTCTGAGCAGTTCTTGATTATCCCGGCCTTCCTGCGAGGCCTTCGATTGAGGCGAACCGGCACCTGTTGCGGCCCGAGGTCTCAGCCACCCCTGAATGCCCTCCACACCGAACGCCGCTCCGCTTGGCGCAAGAGCTGCGACGGAACGTTCTGGCGGCTTGACAAATCCCCAAGACATGCTAATATATGAATACTTGCTCAATTATTCACCAGGTGAAGATCTATGACCGAGGCCGATCTCGACCATTGTGAAGTGGAGGCCATCCATCCGTCCGTGGTTCGCCAGGCCCAAGAGCAAATGCTCGATGAGCCGACGGCCACCCGCTTGGCCGAGCTCTTTCAGGCGCTGGGCGATCCCACCCGCGTGCGCGTCCTTTCGGCGCTCTGCGTGGGCGAACTGTGCGTGTGCGACCTGGCCGCAACCCTCGCGATGAGCCAGTCCGCCATCTCGCACCAGTTGCGAGTCCTGCGGCAGCTCAGGCTGGTCAAGCGGCGCAAGATGGGGCAGATGGTCTTTTATTCGTTGGACGACGAACATGTGTCGTCTCTGTTCAGTGAAGGCCTCGATCACGTCCGGCACCCACCGGCGGTGAGCGCGTGCTGAGCTTGCCGGAGTCTGCTCGTTGCGAGAGAAAGAAATGACACAACACATCACTCTTCCCATCAAAGGTTTGGACTGCGCAGACTGCGCCAGGGCGCTCGAAGGCGGTGTCGCCCAGCTTGAAGGTGTGGTGCATCCTGTCCTCAACTTTGCCTCCTCATCGCTGGCCGTAGAGTACGACCCGGCCCGCGTCTCTCTGGGCAGCGTGATGAAGCGGATCAAAGAGCTCGGCTACGACGTTGCGGGCGAAACCCTGACCTTTCAACTGGAAGGCCTCGACTGCGCAGACTGTGCTGCCAAGCTGCAGCAAGCCGCAGCGAACGTTCCCGGTGTGCTCAGCGCCCAGGTCAACTTTGTCACCGCCGAGATGCACTTGCTTGTTCTACCCCGTCAGGCAGTGGAGCAGGCCGTCTTCGGGCTTGCGTCAGAGATGGGCTATCGGGTCCGCACAGCCGCCGAGACTGACAGGCTAACGCGTGACGAGCCCAGGTCGAACTGGCGCATCTGGCTGTACGAACGGAGACGAACGGTCCTGACGGTGCTATCAGGCTCGTTCCTTGTATTGGCGCTCGTGGCCGGGCGCCTGGATTGGAACCCAATCCTGGTCAGCGGTCTCTTCGCTCTGGCCATGTTGTGTGGTGGTGTCTACATCGCCCGCAGCGGATGGGCGGCCCTCAGGACCACGCACACCCTCGACATGAACATGCTGATGACCATTGCTGCCATCGGCGCAGCGGCCATTGGCGAGTGGGCCGAGGGTGCCTCAGCGATGTTCCTGTTCTCGCTGGGCAACACGCTCGAAGCGATGACTATGGACCGGGCCAGAAGTGCCATCCGCAGGTTGATTGCCCTGTCTCCCCGAGAGGCTACGAGGGTACACGGCGACCACGCTGACCGGGTTCCGGTCGAGCAGCTTGCGGTGGGCGACCTGATCGAGGTCAAGCCCGGAGAGCGCGTGGCGATGGACGGAGCCATCGAACAGGGCCGCTCTTCGGTCGACCAGTCCCCCGTCACTGGCGAGTCGGTGCCCGTCGATGTGCAGCCCGGGTCGCCCGTCTATGCTGGCTCGATCAACGGGCAGGGTGCCCTGCTGGTTCGAGTGACCAGACTGGCCAGCGACAACACGCTCTCGCGCATCGTGCAGATGGTCCAAGAGGCGCAGGGCAGACGAGCGCCGGCACAGCGCTTTGTTGATACCTTTGCCCGCTACTACACACCTGCGGTGATCGCCCTGGCGGCAGGGGTCGCCGTCCTGCCTCCACTGATATCCGGTGCGCCCTTCCTGACCTGGCTCTACCGCGCACTGGTGCTCCTGGTGATCTCGTGCCCGTGTGCGCTGGTCATATCAACTCCTGTAGCCATCGTCAGTGCCATCTCGAGCGCTGCTCGTAAGGGCGTGCTGGTCAAAGGCGGAATGTACCTCGAATCCATCGCCAAGGTGCGCGCCGTGGCCTTTGACAAGACCGGCACGCTGACCGAAGGCAGGCCGGCGGTCGTCGATATCGTGCCTCTGGGCAGCGTACCTTCCCTCCCGGGGCTGGCTCAAGAACCGACAAACCCCGCCGACCGGGTGCTCACGGTAGCGGCGGCCATCGATGTGCATTCGCAACATCCCGTGGCCAGAGCCATCCAGGCGGAGGCCCGCACCAGGGGGCTTGCTCTTCCTCAGACCAGTGAGTACCAGCAACTGGTCGGCTTTGGCGGTCAGGCGCGCTTTGACGGCAGCATCTACTACATCGGCAACCATGCCCTGTTCACCGACCGAGTTCCTCACGCCGAGGAAGTGTGCGGTTTGGTAGAAAAGCTCGAGGCGGAGGGCAAGACCGTTGTGCTAGTTGGGTCTCCGGACGGTGTGCTGGGTGTCATCAGCGTTGCCGACCGAGTACGGCCGTCCAGCCCGGCAGTGCTGAAAGAGCTGAAGCATTTGGGTGTGAGCCACACGGTGCTTCTGACCGGCGACAACCAGCGCACAGCTCAGGCGATCGGTCGGGCAGTCGGCGTGGATGAGATCCGTGCCGGGTTGATGCCTCAGGACAAGGTCGAGGCAGTGGAGCAGGTTCTGAAGGACTATGGCAGCACGGTGATGGTGGGCGACGGAGTGAACGACGCCCCGGCCATGGCCAGGGCCTCGGTGGGCGTGGCGATGGGTGCGGCCGGCACCGACGCCGCACTGGAGACGGCGGACATCGTGCTGATGTCCGACGACCTGACCCGGGTGCCCTACGTCATGCGATTGGGCAGGAGCACCATCCGCCACATTCAGCAGAACATCGCCCTATCACTGCTGATCAAGGGTGTGTTCCTTGCCCTCGCCCTGATGGGCAGGGCGACCCTGTGGATGGCTGTGTTCGCTGATATGGGCACGTCGTTGATCGTCACCCTGAACGGCATGCGACTGCTCCGCGCAAAGTAGAGTCTGCATCTATCTGCCCTAGTCTCAGGTCACATCGGCCAGGGACCAGGGCAGCACATCCGGGGGTCGACCAGTAACCTTGATCTGCTCGCAAAGGCGGGCAACCGGTGCCGACTCCAGACCACAGGCGGCTTGCGCGAGCTCATCAAGCAGGCGCCGGTCGCGCTCCGTCACTTGTGCTTCGTCTGCCAGCGGAATGCCCATGGCCACCCAGGACAGGCCTTCGTGCTTGGTCAGCGCAAATGCGTCGCGCAGCAGAACGTGGCGCAGGTAGCCCCATCCTCGCCAGCGTAGAAAGCCGAACTGCTCCGCAGCGAGATGGCCCATCCGGCACGATAGCCACGCTTCAGCGCCGGTGCGGTAGTCTTCCGTAGGTACGTCGTTGGGATCAAAAGAGATCGCATAGCCAGCGCGCTGGACCGAATCAAGCTGGGCGTCCACTCTGTGCCAGCGAGCGCTCTCTGGGGACCAGACCTCGCAAAGCCAGTGATCGACCCACATAGTCTGGTTCAGATAGCGAGCAAAACCAGCGCGTGGCCTCGCCGGGCGGCCCTGATAGCGGAGAATCGCGCAGAGCAGGACGGCATAGTCGTGGCAGGTAGTGACCACACGTCGCCCAGGCGGCCGCGGCTCGGTCAGCGGACGCGAGTCGAGGTCGAATGCCCTCGCCAGTATGCCCCGAGCATCGCCAATCTCGACCTCGCCCCGGCGCTCCGCTGGAATCTGAGCGCCATAGCGCCAGGTCTCAAGCACGTGGATGAGCGTATGTTGCAGCGTGGCCGTCAGGAGGCCCGTATCTCGAGGCAGCCCATCCAGGCAAGACGAGAACTCTCCGGGAGCACTGTGGTCTCCAGAACAGGAGTAATAGGCCAGAGTTTCGAGGCTGGGTGTGGTCACGTGGCCGCTCCTCGCGACTGTCCATCGAGCCATTCTAGCCTGCTCTCACGGCAGCGACAAGCGGGGGCGCCGCTCTCGCTTTGACGCGCGTGCGCCCCCTGAGTACAATCCTTGACCAAGAGCATGGATCTCAGCGCGGAGGTTCAGGATGTCACCCCTTGAGTGGACCCTCTTCTTCAAGGCCGCGACTGCTGCTGCGGCTGGCTTCGCCATCGGTCGAGAACGTGAGGCCCACGGCTCGCCCGCCGGTGACCGGACACTAGCCCTGGTGGCTCTTGGGGCGGCGGCGCTGACGGGGCTGGGCATGTTCGCCTTCCCCGACCACGTGGCCCGCATCATTGCCGGCGTGATCACCGGAGTTGGCTTTCTTGGCACGGGTGTGATCATGCGCGATGGCAGCGGGGTGGTTCGTGGTCTTACCAGCGCCGCCTGCATTTGGACCGTAGCCGCGGTCGGGGTAGTCATCGGCGCAGGGCATTACTGGCTCGGCCTGGCATTGGCCGGGTTGGTCATGCTCCTCCTGCTGTGCGACAGGTTACCCATGACAAAGCCAGCGGATCCGGCACACCAGCCAGAGTTCCGCGGGCGACAAGATGCTCTCTCACCGAGCGATCAGTCCCCGCCGGCAACGGGTTGACGATCAAGTCGAATTGGAACCAAGTTCCGCTGTCTGGGTGCTCGGCGTCCACACCATTCCTAGTCCGCGAGGTTAACCATGAACCAGATTGCGCAACGATTCACGCGCGTACCTACTCGCTTTGGCGAGCTAGTGCTCCTCTGGACGCCAGAGTCCCACCGGCCGCTCGTGCGGGAGATACTGCTGCCGACTCCTCGAGCAGCCGCCCTGGCTCTGCAGCTAGGCCCCGAGTGCGAGAGCGGACCTGGCGAACACCCGGACCTTTTCCGCCTCGTAGAACAGCTTGCGGCGTTCTGCGCTGGGGTGCCGGTTGATTTCTCGTTGGACAACCTGGACCTGACGCAGTGCCGACCATTCCACAAGCGGGTATTGTTAGCCGATTTCGCCATCCCTCGCGGCTCCGTGACCACCTATGGTCTCTTGGCCCGTTATGTGGGCGCGCCGGGGGCAGCGCGTGCGGTAGGCTCCGCTATGGCCAACAATCCGTTTCCCCTGGTGATCCCCTGCCACAGGACTATCGGCTCGGACGGTCGCCTCCGCGGATTTGGCGGCGGGCTACCGATGAAACGATCGTTGCTCGAAATGGAGGGTATCGAGCTAAGCCCTGCTGGACGAGTGGTCAACCCCAGGTGGTACTACCTTGGCTGACCGGCTCACTCCGGCGCCACAAAGCGGCCAACACTGGCCTCGGAGGCAGGGATGAGAGTGTGTGTCCTTGGCGCGGGCATGGTGGGCAGCGCGATCATTGCCGACCTGGCGCAGGATAAGAACCTTGAGGTTTTGGCGATTGATCGAGATCAGGCCGCGCTGGACCGAGTACGGCAGCGAGCACCCCTGCTGAGTCGGGCAGTCCAGGCAGACCTTGGCCAGGTGGGCGACGTGCCCACACTGGTCAAGGACGCGGACCTCGTGGTCTCGGCCGTACCGGGCCATCTGGGGACCCGCACCCTGGAGGCCGTCATCCGGGCTGGCAAGAACGTGGTCGACATCTCCTTCAGTCCCGAGGATCCCTTCCTTCTTGATGATCTCGCCTGCACGCTTGGTGTCACCGCGGTCGTGGATTGCGGCGTAGCTCCGGGCCTGTGCAACATCATCGCCGGTTACGTCTCTGGCCAGCTAGAGGTCACTGACCGTTATGAGTGTTATGTGGGGGGTCTGCCCGAGGTCCGGGTGAAGCCATACGAATACCGGGTCGTCTTTTCGGCGGTGGACGTATTGGAGGAGTACACTCGGCCCGCGCGATTCAGAGAGAACGGCCAGCCGGTCACGCGTCCCGCTCTCTCCGACGTCGAGCAGCTCGACATGCCTGGCGTGGGCACGCTCGAGGCCTTTAACACGGACGGCCTGCGTTCACTGCTGCACACTCTCCCTATCCCCACCATGCGGGAGAAAACGCTGCGTTACCCGGGCCATGCCGCGCTGATGCAGGTCCTGCGCGACAGCGGCTTCTTCAGCACCACACCCGTTGAGCTCCGCGGCGCGAGCGTGGCGCCGATGGATCTGACGTCCCGTCTGCTGTTCCACCAGTGGCGAATGCCGGCGGGAGAACGCGACCTCACCGTCATGCTCGTCCGGCTGGATGGCCAGGCCAGCGGCCGCCGCGTTCGGCGCGAGTTCTACCTGCTCGACCGTTTTGACGATGCCAGTCAGACCACGTCGATGGCCCGCACCACGGGCTACACCTGCTCCCTGGTAGCGCGTCTGGTGCTTTGCGGCCAGTTCGCACGGCGCGGCATCTGCCCTCCCGAATTCATCGGACAGACGCCCGGTTGCTTTGACTGGCTCAGGCAGGAGTACGAGAAGCGCGGCATCTGGTTGACCGAGTCAACCCGCCAGCTCTAGCAGCACCGCTGCGCTCGTCTCCGGCTAGGTGGCAAAGAGCAAAAAGCGCAGCACCTCAAAGTAGTTCTCGTGAGCATACTCGACCATTGCTTCGTCCATCTGCCTCGCGCCAGGATAGAACCCCATCTGGTGCGCCCGAGATGCCTGCTTGTAGCGCACCTGCATCACGAACCGCTGCGGAACAGGAAGCCGACACAGGGACAGGTCACCTTTGAGCGCCAGGGCGACCCCCTCCCTGATCCGCCCCACGGCGACCTCGGGGTGCAGGTTCACCGTTGCCTCACCGATGCCTTCCTTCACCGGCACTGTCGTGATGTGCGAGTTGAGCAACGCCGCCTCGTCGCATAGTCCCTTGTCGCCCGAGAGAAATGCAACCGGTATACCCAGAGAGGCCGCAACATAGGAGTGCAACGTGAACTCGGACGCCGGATGCCCGTTGAGTGTCAGCAGAGCGATCTGCCCGGACATGGTGTGTGCCAGCGGATTGGTTGCTGCCCCGGCCCGAGAATGGTAGCCAACCATCACCACGGCCGAGAAAGACTCGTTCAGCTCCTGAACCATGCTGAACGGGTGCCCCGTCCAGCCACGGACCAGCCGCACCTCGCGCGGCAGCCGCGCGGCAATAATGTTGCGCCCTGTATCGTGCGAGTCCTTGACCCACACGTCCTGCGCTCCCGCCGACAGCGCCCCCTCGCAGGCAGCAGCAACCTCGGCTGTCATCTGCTCCCGAGCGGCCTTGCTTTCCTCCTTCTGCAGGTCCGTTTCGTCCCAGTGTGTGACGCCGGTAATGCCTTCAATGTCTGCACTTATGTAGACTTTCACCATCACCCCTCGACCAGCTTGATTGTCTGGTGCCGGCGAGCCGCGGCAAGACTCAGCCGCACGCCTTACTCCGCCCGGTCACCACGCTCAAGAACGATGGTCTGGCCATCGGTTCGCACCAGTTCCAGCCTATCCTCCTCGAGTCGGTACGTCTTGACTTCAGCCAGAGTGGCCAGGAATGCTCCTTGCTGCTTCATCACCCCCGGCTCCTGGCAGGCCATCTTGGTGGCAGCCAGCTGCGCCACGTCGATCCGGCTGCCGGAGACGCTGTAAGAGCCAAAGTACGTATTACACCCCGAAGACCCTCTCACCTGGCCATTTTCAAAGGAAAGAGTCAACCTAGTGCCGGCCACGGCCTTCTGCCCGAGGCATTCCGTCACCACCCACAGGGTCCCCTTCAGCGGATCGGATGGCGCCTCGCGCCGGCATGCGATGATGGTCAAGAGCAGCAAGCCTCGCAAGAACAATAGGTAGCGGCGCTTCTTCTCCACAGGACCTCCTTCCGCACCCCGTCTCGCCAACAGGACGCCCAGACGCACCTGTGGTGTACGCCGTTGGGCGGCGATGCGAGGCCTGTCAGGCGACTACAATCGGACGCGCTCCCTGGTCAGCAGCTCCGCCTCCGCCATCGCCTCCGCCCGGATGTCGATGGGGAAGCGTCCGTGCAGCGGGCTGAGTCTGGCGCCCAGCGCACTCGCGCGCCAGAAGAGACGTGCCAGCGGCTTCATCAACCCGCTCAACTCGGCGGCTCGTTTCAGCTCGGCCAGGGTGTCATCGTCCCATCCCCCAAACAGACTGTAGAAGAAGGCATACAACGGGAAAGAAGGCAGAATGCCGATCAGGAAGATCAGCACGCTGGTGATTGGATCGCGCTGCCAGATCATCCCGCCGAGCCAACGCAAGACCGCATAGTGCGCCAAGCCCGCCAGCAGCGGCGCGCCCAGCGACTGCCAGAAGTAAAAACGCTGTGGGAAGCATTGCTGCCCGTCGACAAAGTAGGCCACCACGTCCTTGGCCAACAGTCCGATGAAGTAGGCGATGATCAGAGCACTGATCTGGAACCGTTGGAGCAACAGCAGGGCCAGAATGATGCGCACCATCTGCTCACCAGCCACGAGAATCGACTTCAGGTGGGGTCTGTTCGCCGCGAGCTGCACGTTGTCGCCCACCCACGACGGATACTGCACCGCTCCCCACACGATCAAGGGACCGGCATAGGCGGCTGCCCGGACAAACTCGGGTCCGCTGGCACCGATGATGAACCGGTCTGCGACCGCCAACAGCACCGAGCCGATGAACGCGCTGATCAAACCGCCCCATTTGTAGGCCATCGCCGCATAGTACTGGCTCAGTTTCTTGCGCGCCTGCGAGATGGCCTCAGAAATGGACGGCATCAGGTTGTTGTAAAGCGTGGCGACCACCTGGTAGGCAAAGATAAAGTTCTGCGCAATGCCCCAGTTGCCCCACACCTCGGCATAGTTGACCAGCCGTCCCTGGGTGATGAGAATCTCTACCGCTTGCCCCAGGCTCCAGGCCACGGAGCCAAGCATCTCAAACACCCCGAAGCGGAAGGAGCTCTTGACCGTGGCCCAGTCAAAGTGGGCCATAAACAGCAAGCCCGACCGATGTCCGAGCCGCCGATAGAGCCAGATGCCCACGAGAAAGTTCAACGCCTGGGCAGCGTAGGCGGCCAGCCCCAGGCCGATCAGGCCGGAAGTGGTGGTACCCAGGACCGGGTTGTTGCGGCCGAGCATCACCGCCAGGGTCACTACCACCGGCTGGGTGACGATCGGCGCCAGCACGTAAAAGCCGGTGTCCAGTACCTGCGCATAGTCAAAGCGTTGCCAGCCGGTGAAGGCATAGCGATATAGCTCGAGGAAGCCCGGAATCTGGATGAAAGTATGGACGATCACGCTCCACGAATAGAGCGCGTAGGCATTTCGAGGCAGCACCGTGCTTCCAATCCACACAAACAGCGCTACCTGCACCGCGCCCGAGAGTGCCTGCCACCAGACATAGACCTGGCCGTATAGTATCCCTCTTCTTGGATCGCGCACGCGGTATTCAGACAGGTACTTGACAAAGGCGGTGCTCGTGCCCACGTCAAAGAGATTCCAGATCAAGGTGAAAAACTGCACTACCCGGCCCCAGATGCCCAGCGCCTGGGCCGACGGCAGGATGTAGACCGGCAGAATGAGGTTCTGGTAGACGATAAGCGGAATGAAGCTGATCAGCCCGAGCATCAATGCCAGAAGAAAACCACCCAGTGGGCGGTGAAAGCCGACCTCTTCCCAGTCAGTACCCGCCTCCCGTGTTTCATAGTCCCGGCGGTTGGCTACCAGCGAGTCCAGCGCCTCCGGGTGAGCGAGGCTGTAGCGGCGCACCAGCACAAAGGCCAGCCCGGATAGCAGGAGCATCGCTGCCAGGCCGGAATAGAGGACCGTGCGTTCGCGCTGGTGCGGCACGGGCGCGCCGGCATAGTCGGCAAAGGCCAGCGGCCTACGTCCCGCTGCCCGCCAGGTGGCCTGGTAGACAAAGTACTTGAAGTAGGCCCAGTCTTGAAGCTGCGGGTTGTTCTCAGCCAGAAAGCCGCAAAACACAAAGTCGGTCCGCTCGGCAGCCTCGTGCCTGGCCAGCACCAGCGAATGGTCCTCATAGCCAACGACCAGCGGATTGAGGGCCCACGTTGAAGCCGCGCACAGAGCACGCTCACGGATCTGCGGAGCGCCGTTCCACACGATGCCAGCCAGCAGCGGGTCTGACGCCTGGGGGGCCGGGATCAGGCTGAGAGCTTGATCACTGCTGCCCAGGCGAAGAGGGAAACCCAGCACGACCTCTGCGTCGGCCTCTCTGACCTCAGGCCCAAGCAGCAGCACCACACCAGTGTGTCCCCGTACGCCAGCGGCGATGCTTTTCGGGTCAGGAACCGTGCCGTTGAGAACGACGGCGTCGGCATCCGCCGGGCGAGAGACGAACTCGGCTCCCGCCAGCTCCAGTGCTGAACGCACCGCGCCAGTGGGCCCAGCGTAGTAGACGCGCAGGGGGGGCTCGGCCGCGACAGGAGAAGCCGCGGCGAGAAGTAGGAGAACAAGAAGCAGGGTAGCAGACCATCTGCGCATGGCGGCTCCTCTTGCTGCCTTGACTGGTAGACGAAGCGATTATGCCACAGGCGCCGGTGTGGGTCAACGATGCATCACCGCGGACGCATGAAATCCGCACCAATGGAACCTTGCGTAGCCAGGCAATCAGAGCTCGACCCCGTTGGCCTCGATGACCCGCCTGAACCACCAGCCGCTTTCCTTGACCGTTCGCTGCTGAGTGGCCCAGTCGATGTAGATGAGCCCAAAGCGCTTCCCGTACCCGTGGGCCCATTCAAAGTTGTCCGTCGGCGACCAGTGATAGTAGCCGCGCACATCCACGCCGTCGGCAATGGCACGGTGAACCTGGGCGAGGTGCTGGCGGAGATAGTCGATGCGGCGTGGGTCGCGGATCTGTCCATCGAAATCCGGCTCGTCCGCCACCGGGATACCGTTCTCGGTGACAATCAGATAAGGCGGATGGTAATCCTTCCAGACGCGGGTGAGGATCTCGTAAATGCCCTCCGGGTAGATCTCCCACATCTGAGAGTACTCCCTGCCAGCAGGGTGTGTCTCCACTGCTTCAATCAAGGGAAAATCGGGATCGCGCCTGGCCACGGTCCGACTGTAATAGTTGATGCCCAGCCAATCAATGGGAGCGGAGATGGTCTTCATGTCCTCCTCTGCGGCTGGAGTCAGCACTGCCTGAAGCAGCTCGACCATATCCTCCGGATAGGTACCGCGGAATAGCGGATCGAGGAACCAGCGATTGAGCACCCCATCGAAACGCTGCGCAGCCTCCCGGTCCGCTTCCGAGTCGGTCTCGGGATGTACCGGGTTCAGGTTCAAGGCCAGGCCGATTGACGGCTTGCGCCGGCAGGTAGCGCGCAGAGCCTCCGTCGCCAGGCCATGAGAGAGCAGCAGGTGATGCGCTGTCTGAAAGGCCGCCACAGGGTCTTGAATGCCTGGAGCATGCTCGCCGGTAAAGTGGCCGGCAAAGGCCGCCACCCACGGCTCGTTGTGCGTGATCCAGTGAGTAACGCGGTCGCCCAGCCGCCCGGCAACAATGGCGGCATAGTCGGCAAAGTAGCGTGCCGTGTCGCGACTGGGCCAGCCGCCAGCATCCTGCAGCGCTTGCGGCAGGTCCCAGTGGTACAGGGTGAGGCATGGCACAATGTTGCGTGCCACCAGAGCGTCCACCAGCCGGTCGTAGAAATCAAGACCCTGCTCATTCACCTTGCCCCGACCCGTGGGCTGAACCCGGGGCCAGGCAACGGAGAAGCGATAGACCTGCACCCCGAGCTGCGAGAGGAGACGAATGTCCTCTTCCCAGCGATGGTAGTGGTCGGCAGCAACGTCTCCCGTTTCGCCGCGGGCGGTCTTGCCCGGCGAGTGGCAAAAGGTATCCCAGATACTCGGACCGCGGCCCCCTTCGTCTACCGCGCCTTCGATCTGATAGGCAGAGGACGCGACACCCCACTGGAAGCTTGCCGGGAAGGTCAGCAGTTCGCCTCGATCCATCTCTGTACCTCCTGCGGTTGGTCGCTATCATTATGGTACGTCGTGAGCGGATGGTCAATTGCGCGGGTTCCTCTGTGTTGGATATAATGGCCGAACACCAGAGCTGGGGGCAGCCGATGGAATCAGAACAACTCAAGCATCTGCTTGCTCAGGTTCAGGCAGGGAACCTTTCGGTGGACGAGGCCGCGGAGCAACTCAAGAACCTTCCGTTCGAGCCAGTCAACGGCTATGCGAACCTCGATCACCACCGCGTTCTGCGCACCGGATTGCCCGAGGTGATCTACGCCGAGGGCAAATCGCCCGAGCAGGTGCTGGAGATCTTCCGACGGCTTGCCGCCCAGTCCCCAAGAGTGCTCGCGACGCGTGTTTCCCGGGAGATGTACGACCTCATCCGAACCGACCTTCCGGAGGGCGTTGCGTACAGCGCTGCGCCTCGTCTGCTCTACCTCGACCGCGATCCCGGCCGCCCGCGCCAGGACGGCGTAGTGGTGCTCTCGGCAGGCACAGCGGACATCCCGGTGGCAGAAGAGGCGGCCATCAGTGCCGATTTGATGGGCAATGGCGTGCAGCGTGTCTTTGACGTGGGTGTAGCCGGGCTGCACCGGCTGCTCCACCACCTGCCTGCGCTTCAGAAGGCGCGCGTCATCATCGCCGTTGCCGGGATGGAGGGGGCACTGCCGAGCGTCGTCGCCGGTCTAGTGAGCTGCCCGGTGATCGCCGTGCCCACCAGCGTCGGCTATGGCGCGAGCTTTCAAGGCCTCGCCGCCTTGCTGGCCATGCTGAACAGCTGCGCTGGCGGCATCGCCGTGGTCAATATCGACAATGGCTTCGGGGCAGCATGCCTGGCCACCAAGATCAACCGGCTGAAGGATGCGACCGATGCGCCAGAGCACAACTGACACAGTCAGAAGACAACTGGAGGCAGCAGCGCTCGGTCCGTTACTGCTGGGCAAATGGGACCGGCTCTGCGCCCTCCTGGAGCGCTATGGCTCCGTCGTAGTCGCCTACTCGGGAGGGGTTGATAGCGCTCTCCTGGCCTATGCCGCTCACACCGTGCTCGGTGACCGCATGTTAGCGGTGACGATTGAGTCACCCCTCGAATCCGAAGAAGCACGCCAGAATGCGCTGGCTGTTGCGCAAGAGGCTGGGTTCCCCCATCGGGTTTTGCCCATGGCGATGCTGGAGAATCCCAAGATACGCGACAACTCCCCTGAGCGCTGCTATCACTGCAAGAAGGCCATCCTCGCCGCACTGCAGACGATTGCGGGGGAAGAAGGCTTCGCCGTCATTGTCGAAGGGCAAAACGTTGATGATGCTCGAGTCTACCGGCCTGGCCGACGGGCAGTGATCGACTGCGGAGCCAAGAGCCCGCTTGTGGAGAGCGACCTGGGCAAGCTCGAGATCAGAGCGCTGGCGCAAGCACTGCTCCTGACGGTCTGGAACCGGCCAAGCGCCCCCTGCCTCGCTACCCGGTTCCCCTACTGGACTGAACTGAGCGCCGAAGCCCTGATGAGGGTGGCGAAAGCAGAGAGCTATCTCCACGCGCTGGGCCTGGCCACAGTCCGCGTTCGTGTCGATGGGGGCGCGGCGCGCATCGAGGTGCCGGTCACGCAGATGGAGCTGATCCTGGCTCACCGCAAAGATGTCGTGCAGTACCTGTCCGAGCTCCACTTCGATTATGTCACACTCGACTTGGCCGGCTACCGCTCCGGAAGCCGGGACGAAGGATTGGGAAAATGACCATTCTCTATTGCGATTGCTTCTCCGGCATCAGCGGGGATATGTTCCTGGCCTCGTTGCTCGACGCAGGACTTGCGGCAGAGCAGCTCGAGGCGATGTTGAGGCGCCTCGACTTGCCCGAATTCGTCTCGATGGACGTGCGCAAGGTGCGTCGCGGCCCGGTCGAGGCGACGCTGCTGGAATTCGACATTGGCGGCCACCAGCAGGGGCAGCACTCTCACCAGGCCCACCACCGCCATCTGGGTGAAATCACACAACTCATCGAGCGCAGCGGGCTGCCTGAACCAGTGCAGCGCACCGCCAGAGCCATCTTTGAACAGCTTGCTCAGGCCGAGGCCAGGGTCCACGGGTCGACGGTGGAAGAGGTGCACTTTCACGAAGTGGGCGCCATTGATTCCATTCTGGACATCGTCGGTGCGGCAGCGGCGCTGCACATTCTGGGCATCGCTCAGGTCTATTCGTCGCCTCTGCCGCTGGGCACTGGCAAGGTAGAGACCCAGCACGGACTGTTGCCCCTGCCAGCACCGGCGACGCTGGAATTGCTTCGTGCGGCTCAGGCACCTCTGCTGCCCTCTCCGGCGACGCAGGAGCTGGTCACGCCAACCGGCGCCGCCATTCTGGCCACGCTGGCCAAGTTCGAGCAGCCAGCAATGACCCTCCAACGCGTCGGCATCGGCGCCGGCCAGCGCGAGATGGACTGGCCCAACGTACTGCGCGTGATGATCGGCGCACCCGCTGAACAGCCTGACACACACGTCGAGCTCGAGACGAACATCGACGATATGAATCCGCAGCTCTTTGGCCCCACGATGGCCCATCTGTTTTCGGCGGGGGCGCTGGACGTGTTCTTGACACCCATCTATATGAAAAAGAACCGTCCGGCAACGCGCATCTCGGTGATTGCGCGGCAGCAGGATGAGGAAAAGCTGGCGGGCATCCTCTTGCGCGAGACCACCACGCTGGGGGTGAGAGCGAGCGGCTTGCGGCGTTACGAGGCAGGACGACAAATGCGCCGCGTCCACACACGGTGGGGCGAGGTAGCCGTGAAGGTCAAGGTGGTGGACGGCACCGCCGTCCAGGCCACTCCCGAGTTCGACGATTGTGCTCGCCTCGCGGAGGCCAATGCAGTGCCTGTGGCGCAGGTGATTCAGGAAGCGCAGGCTCTTGCTGCAATCGAGGTCAAGAGCAATCAGGAGTAACGGCCCGCAGCGCCTCTACTCAGGCGCTGGGCTCGCCCCAGACCGGATCAGAGCCGATGCTCTGCAGCAATTCCTGCTTGCGATCCCCGGGCAGCCACGATGCTCTCACCGCGTTGAGCACGACCGCGCGCACGTCGGCCCGCGAAAAGCTGTGGTGCTCCATGAGCAGCCGATACTCCTCGGCCAGAGAGTTGCCGAACAGCTTGGGGTCGTCCGAGTTGACCGTCACCATCAGCCCACGTCGGTAGTACCTGCCCACCGGGTGCTCGTCGATCGAGCGAACCACTCCAGTCCTCAAATTCGAGAGCGGGCACATCTCCAGCGGTAGCTGGGTCTCGGCGAGATAGTCCAGCAATCGGGGATCCTCTTCCGCCCTCGTTCCATGGCCAATGCGCTCGACTTTGAGGGCCCTGATCGCTCCCCAGATGCTAGCCGCGCCGGCTGCTTCGCCAGCATGGGCGCTGGTGTGCAGTCCCAGGCGCCGCGCCTCGCGGTAGACCTCTTCAAACGGCTCCGGAGGAAAGGTCTGCTCTGAACCGCCGATACCGATACCAATCACTCCGTGAGAGCGAACCTCATTGACTTCGCGCAGCGTGACCATCGCCCGCTCCGGGCCCGTATCTCGCACCAGGTCGACGACCAGAGCGACTTTTACATCGGGCACCCTGTTCAGGCCAGAACGTACCGCGGTAATCAGCTCCTGAGTCTTGAGGCCGTGCCGGAAGTAGTCGGCCGGCGAGAAGAATGCCTCCACGTAGCGAATGTTCTGGCTGGCCAGATCGCGCGCCACGGCCTCCGCCAGCACGGAAAAGTCCTCGTACTCGCGCAGGAACTGGTTTCGCCAGATCCACGTGTCGATGAAATGCGGAAAGTCACGGAACACAAACCGGCGCCGCAGCGCTTCGATGTCAGGCAGCGACGGGTCTCCGCCGTACTTTTGCACCAGATCCCACGTCGTCTCCAGCGGGATCGCACCTTCCAGGTGCACGTGCAGTTCCACTTTCGGCACTCGCTCGAACCAGCTAGTGTGCGCAGGCATTCCTCTCCCCTTATCCGTGCCGGCTGCGCAACCCCGTCGATTCGCTCGATCTGGGTTTGCAGACGAAGCCAACCAGAACGACTCGCCACGTTTCGACCCTTGAACAAAACTGCCAACGACCTCCCTCACCGGCTCAGGGCCGCTTGAGTATCAGCGGCAGATTGGCCATTGACTTCCATCCCACGGGAGTGAGGGTCGGTGTTGCCGTCCGAGTAGGTGTAAGGGTTTGGGTAGGAGTGCGTGTAAGCGTTGGCGTCAGTGTCACCGTGGGCGTGCGCGTGCTGGTGGGCGATATCGTCGCCGTAGGAGTTGGAGTTGCCGCGGCGGCGCTGCGCCAGAGCTGGCCATAGATGTCATAGCTGCCGTTGCGGAAATCCTGCCATACGCACAGCATCTCCCCCTGGAGTGAATTGTGAGCGAGCCCCGGGAACCACTGCACCTCCGGGGCGTCCGACACAGCGAACCCGGCCTCCGCCACTCCTGTTCCAGATACCGCCCCACCAGAGATATCCCAATCGCTCAGAGCGTGATAATCCTGCCACACTGTTAGCGACTGCGCACCGTGGGAATCATAGGCCACGGCGGGATAGCTCGGCAGAAAGTCACCCGGACTGACCACGAATGCCGGTCCCACAACCGCGGCAGACGCATCGAGGCGTCGGCCGTACAACGAACCATCGCCCGAGTCGCTCCACACCACCAGGTACTCGTTCCTGGCCTGGTGGTACACCACGTCGTGACCGTAGAGATCCCCCGCCAGAGCGGCAAAGCGCAGCTCGTCACCCAGGGGACCGCCTGCCGCGCTCACGCGTCTTCCGCGCACCTCCGTCACATCACTGGAAAAGCCGTACGCTACCAGGTACTCGTTGGTTGCGACGTTGTAGGTAACGCGTGCCTGAGTCTGATTGCCCGCTACCGCGCTGACCACCGTGTTGCTACCCAGCAAAGCTCCCGCTCCCGAGATGCGCTGAGCATAGATATCCCAGGACGAGCCCTTCCAGGCCGTCCAGGCAGCCAGGCACTCGCCGCTGGTCGGATGACACACCACAGCGGCCTGACTCTCACTGATGGACGCCGTATCACGCGAAACCAGAATCGGACTGCCCACCAACTGCCCGGCAGAACTCACGCGCTGGCCATAGATGTCATAGCCTGAGCCAGGAGCATGGATCTCCTGCCACAAAACCAGATAGATGTTCTGAGCGGGGTTGTAGGCCACCGCCGGGTCCGCATTCAGTAGCCCCGCGGTTGCGATCACCACTTCAGCTCCGAACGGAGCACCGGACGCAGTAACCAACCGCCCGTAGACGTCGTAATCTTGAGCGCTGCGAAAATCCTGCCATACCACCAGGTACCGGTTGTTAGCCGGGTCATAGGCTGCCTGTGGACGTTCCTGCCCTTTGCGTGAGGCACACACGAGAAGCAAGCCACCAGTCAGTTGCCGGTCTGTGCGCAGCCGCTGGGCCATGATGTCTGGCTCTGCGCCGTAATAGCCGTCGGACCACACCGCCAGGTACTCCCCCGGACCCGGTGCCCAGGTCAGAGCTGGAGCCCACCGGCCGTTGGCTGCCAGGCGCACCACTACGGGGCTGCTTTTTGCGCCGCCTCCGGTAACCGTCAGAGCACGAATCGGCGGAGCCGTGCCGGTGTTCGTTTCTGTCACCATCGTGACCATAAACTGATCTGTGCTGCTGGAGGCGGCTACGGCTGGAGATTCGTCATCCCACGTGCTGGCGTACAGCGATACTGCTCCCCCTTGTAGCTGCCCGTTGGCCAGCACGATCTGGCCATAGATGTCCCAGCTTGTGCCGCTTCGCCCGTCCTGCCACACCGCCAGGTACTTGTCGTTTATGGGACACCAGGCCACACGCGCCTGCCATTCGTTCCCAGTACCTTTGCTGACGTCAATCAATGACCCTTTGAGAGCGAGGTTGGCATCGAGCACCTGCCCGTTGATGTCCCAACCGGTGGCGTCATGGTTTTCTTCCCAGACAACCAGATACTCATCCGCTCCGCTGCGATAGGCGACGTCGGGGCGTCCGGCCGCGTTCGTGCTGCGGATGGTGATCGGTGCGCCCTGAGCATTGCCCGCGGCATCGAAAGCGCGGGCCAGCAACGCGCTGGCAGAGCTGTCCCCTTCGTCCCAGACTACGACGCAGCGCCCTCCACCGCAGGTCACCCGAGGCCGATATGCGTCCTGAATTCCGGCATTGACGACCACCTCGGGACCGACGGGATTGCCCAAGCTCGACAGGCGACGCAGAAAGACCTGTATCTGGCTACTGGAACGGTGATCCTGCCAGACCACCCAGTACTGGTCGGCAACGGAATCGTAGGCGATGTCCGGGTTCACCTGGTAGCCTGCCGCGTTACAGATTGTCAGCAGAGTAGGCGACACGCCACCGCCCGCGGTCAGCTCGCGGCCGTAGATGTCATTGCCTGTGCCGCGCATGAACCCTTGCCACACCGCCAGGTATACGCCGCGCCGTGTGTTGAAAGCGACCTGCGGGCCCTCCAGATTAGCGGCAGAGGACACCTGGTCCACATAGTCCGCGATGGCCACATTCCCGCCAATCAACTCCAGTGCGCTGACGCCGCCCCCTCCACTGGCGCGGGGAGTTCGCCCCTCCTGGTCCCCGGGCGCAGCGTGATCACCCAAGATCCCGCTGTGCCGCAGTGGGTCGGGTGTGCCTGAGGGAAGCAGCGGCGGCCGCCAGGCGGCAGGAGCAAAGGGCGCGGCAATGGGAGCGGAAGAGGGCACAGTCTCGGCGACGGAGACCTGCGCCGGTGCATCCGGCCTGGCATAGGCCCGCACGACGGGAAACAACAACGACCACGTGATCAGACAGACAAGCATGCGTTGATATCTCGTCACGGTCGGCCTCCTTGCCTTTGGTCAATCCCTGAGAGCAGGGCGTTGGTCATTTGCGCAGCAACTGCTCTCGTCCCGGTCCTGTGCTGATCATTTCTACCGGTATTCCCACCTCGTCCTCGATGAGCTGCACGTAAGTGCGGGCCTGAGCAGGAAGGTCGGCGAAACGCCTGGCCTTTCCGAGGTCGCCCTCCCAGCCTTCCAGCTCCTCAAAGACGACCTCCGCCGCGGCGAGCTCATCCTCGTCAACGGTGAAGGTCCGCGTCAGCCCGCCTCCGATACGATAGGCGACGGCCACGCGCAGCGATGGCAACCCGGCGAGGACGTCCAGCTTGGTCAGGGCCAGCGCGTCGAGGCCATTCACCCGCCGGGCATAGCGCAGGATGGTCAGGTCCAGCCAGCCGCACCGCCGCGGACGTCCGGTGGTCGTGCCGTACTCGTGCCCCAGCTCGCGGATGCGGCTGCCGAGCTCGTTGTCGAGCTCTGTCGGGAAGGGCCCGGCTCCCACGCGTGTGGTGTAAGCCTTGGCCACACCGAGCACCTTGAGCGGGTCGGGCCGTATGCCTGTGCCTACATAGACTCCCCCCAGCGTCGGGTGGGAGGAGGTCACGTAGGGATAGGTCCCGTGGGCAATGTCCAGCAAGGTGGCCTGAGCGCCCTCGAAGAGGATGTCCCCTCCGCGCTGGCGCACCTCATCCAGAAATGAACCGGCGTCGCCGCTGCTGACGGTTGCGTTGTTCCGGAGTGCCTCGATGGCCGGCCAGCACTGCTGCAAGACCAATTGGCTGGACAGTGCCGCTTCAATCGTCAGCTCCTCCTGCTTCTCTCGCGGCACCTGATAGAATCCCAAGAGCGCCTCAACCTCGGCGCGGTTCCAGGCCGCCTCTTCGGCAACTCGCCGCCCAAACCGCTCGCGATCCTTCGTGTCGCCCCAGCGAATGCCGCGCCGGCCGACATAGTCCATATAGGCAGGTCCGATGCCGCGTCCGGTGGTGCCGATGGCCCCTCCCGAGAGGCGATCCCTGAGCACGTGCCAGGGCAGGATGAGGTGCGCCTTGTCGCTGATCAACAGTCGGGCGTGCGCGCTTCCCAGCCGCGACTCGAGGGCGACCAGTTCATCACGCAGCACGAGCGGGTCAATTACTACCCCATTGCCGATGACGCAGGTCTTGTCCGGGTAGAGGACCCCTGAAGGCAGCAGGTGGAAAGCGTGGCTCTGGTTGTTCACCACCACCGTGTGGCCAGCATTGTTCCCACCCTGGTAGCGCACAACCGCCACAAACCGGGCCTCTGCAGCGAGCGCATCAACGATCTTGCCCTTGCCTTCGTCGCCCCATTGGGTGCCAAGAATCACCAGGTTAGTCATCTGCCCTGTTTCCCCTGTCGCTGCCCCGCTCCGCGCGGCGGTCGTCTTGGTTGTCTGCTAGCCCCAACTCGGCCTCGATTCGCTCTGCTTCGGCGACGGCCAGCTCCGCTGCCAACCCGGTGTACTCCTCCGGCTTCCAGGCCGAGACCACAGCGCGTTCCTCGTCTCCGAGACCAGCCACCAGTGACTGCCAGTCCGAGTCGCCACCACGAACCGCGGACTGCACGCCAGCAAAGGCCTCCGGCTGGCCATTGGCACGCCGCCGCAGTTGCAGCGCCTCGGACAGCACCTCGGGGTGAGCCCTCACTTCCCTGAGCAGCGCCTCCTCATCTGGCTCCACGCGGGCCAGTCCCTCGGCCAGTGCCTCCGTCGCAACCAGGCTGTGCCCCAGGGCCACACCGATATTGCGCTTGGCCGTCTTGTCCGACAGGTCCCGCTGCAATCGGGAAAGAGAGAGCTTGTCAGAGAGCGCCTCCAGCAGGGCGCTACTCATCTGGAGGTTGCCTTCGGCGCCCTCAAAGTGAATGGGATTCACCTTGTGCGGCATGGTCGAAGACCCAACTTCCCCCGGCACTGCTTTCAGACGCAGTGTCCCCAGCGCCGCGTAGAGCCAGACGTTCTGCGCCAGGTCGAGCCATACACTGTTCAACTGCCGCACCCAGTCGAGGAACAGCACGAGGTAACTAGATGGGACAATCTGCGTTGTGATCGGGCTTGGCTCAAGACCCATTTCAGCGATGAATGACCTGGCGAACCGCTGCCAATCAAGCTCGGGGAAGAGCAGCGTCTGAGCGTTATAGTTGCCCACCGCGCCGCTCAGCTTGCCGCTCAAGCGCTGCTGTCGCAATTGGCCCAGCCAAAACGCCGCCCGCGAGAGAAAGACCGCCCACTCTTTGCCCATGGTGGTAGGCACCGCTACCTGGCCGTGGGTGCGCGCCAGCATGACCACCCTGGCATCTCGGCGTATCATGCCGCAGAGGATTCGCACCAGTTCCAATGAAGAGGGCACGATCACCTCTGCTGCCGCCCTCGCCAGCAGTCGGCCGTAGGCCAGACTGTCCGTGTCCTCGCTGGTCAACCCCCAGTGGATCCACGACGAATGTTGCTCCCAGACCGTGCCCCTGGCGTGCTCCCGAATCAGGTACTCCACTGCCTTGACATCGTGTCTGAGCCTGGCCTCAATCTGCTTCACCCGCTCCAGGTCCACGTCGCCCAGAGCGGCAGCCCAATCCAGGAGCGATGCCTGGTCTGCTGCGTTGGGCAGCTCGAGGCCCAGGAACTCGAGCAACCTGATCCAGTATCGCGCCTCCACTACGACGCGTTCGCGAATCAGCGCGCCCTCGGAGAACAGGTCGCGCAGTGGGCCACAGACTCGGGAGTATCGTCCGTCCAGCGGCGACAGGGCCCACAGCGAGGCAGTCTCTTTGCCGGAATCCATGATCACGCTCAAGCTCACTCGTGAGCGACGCGCTCAGCGATCTTGCGGGCGGCGATCACACCAGTCGCTGCCGCGCCGACGATGTTGCCCGACACACCTGCGCCATCGCCCGCGACAAAGACGTTCTCGACCTGCGTCTCGAGGTTGGCATCGATCTTGGGGCGACAGGAGTGGAACTTGACCTCTGGCGCGTAGAGCAACGTAGAGTCAGCGCCGATGCCCGGGATGAGCGCGTCGAGCCGTTCGATTCCCTCAGTGAGATTCACCACCACGCGTGAAGGCAGCGCCATAGCGATGTCACCCGGAGTCACCTCGGTCAGCGTCGGCTCGATGTAGCTCTTGGACAGGCGCCCCCACGTGCTGCGCCGATAACGCCGAAAGTCAGACAGTCTTTGCAGCAGCGGCAGGCCGCCGCCGATGGTGTTGGCCAGCTTGGCGATGCTCTCTCCGTAAGCAATCGTGTTGGTGATTGGTTCCGATAGCCCGATCTTGTTCAGCAGTGCAAAATTGCTATTCGCCGAGTGGCGATCTTTGTACGCATGGCCGTTCACGCAGTCAAACTGCTTGTAGGGCTCTCGCGTGACAAAGCCATTGGGATTGGTGCAGAAGGTGCGCAACTGGTCATCGTAGGAGTGCGAGAAGAAAAAGATCGGCGGATCGTAGATGACCTCGCACACACCATGCAGCACTTCGGCAGGCACCTCCACGCGCACGCCCACCTCGATGGGCTGGTACTGCAACTCGCAGCCCAGACCCGCGAGCAGGTCGGCCAGCCACTGGTTTGCCGAGCGCCCCGGCGCCAGCAGCAGGTAGCGCGCATTCATGGCGACCCCACCCTCAGCCAGCACCGCCACGCCGCCCTCGATGCGCTGTACCTGCTCCACGCGCAGCTCGGTGCGCAGCGTCACACCCTGGGCGGCCAGCCACGCCTCCATGCCGCTGATGTAGCCCGGCAGCCGGTCCGAGCCCAGGTGCTTCTGTTTGACCAGCATCAACATCATGCCCAGCTTGGTCGCTCGCGCCTTGAGCTCGTTCGCCGACCGTGGGTCACTGGGGTATGTCGGCCCATCCATACCGAACCTGGCAAAGGCCGCTTCGAGATAGTCAATCAACTGGTCCGCTTCGGACAGAGGCAAGAATTCGGTCAGGTCGGTCTTGCCGCGGCGCGCGGTAAAGTTCAGCTTGCCATCGGAGAACAATCCTGCGCCTCCAACCCCGTAGAGCACGTCGTCGTGTGGGTTGCGCCGCGCTGCCAGCTTGCCCCGGTCGATGAGCACGATGTCCTTGATGCCGCGTTCGTGCAGCTCGTAGCAGGCGAATAGCCCGGCCGGTCCTGCCCCGACGACAACCACCTCGTGCCAGTTCTGAGCCATTTTTCCTCCAGGGATACCGTGCATCGCCGCTATTGTACGGTATCCAGCACGGTATGGCAATCAGACCGCCGCTCAAGCGCACGACACTTGTCGCCTCCACACAGAGCGGCTAGAATCACGTGAGACGCGGCATTCGAGTGCCGTTTGTGGGCTCGAACCGCCAGCCCGGGTCCGATCACCGGAGGCGCCAGATGAACAAACCGCTGCCGGAAAGCCAGCTTCAGGGAGCCTGTGGCCTGTACTGCGGTCTGTGCCCGCGTTATCAGTCCTCTTCACCCAGCCGCTGCCCCGGCTGCCAGTTGGGCGAACAACACTCGTACTGCTCCGTATGGCGCTGCGCCGTGCACACAAAGGGGCTGCTGACCTGCGCCAAATGTGCCGAGTATCCCTGCGCCAAGCTCAAGCTCTGCATCGGCGAAGGAGCTGACTCGTTCCTGAGCCACCAACCAGCTTTCCCCAACCTGGAGCGCATCCGTGCCAACGGCCTGGAAAGTCACCTGGCAGAGGCTCGCGAGAGGCGCGAGCTCCTCGAGGAGCTGCTCGCCCGCTACAACGATGGCCGCTCGATGAGCTTTTACTGCGTGGCAGCGGCACTTCTCTCGCCGGAGAGGCTACGCCAGGCCTTGCAGAAAGTCGATGGGACCGTCTCCCAGGGGCGGGTCAACAAAGAGGACCTGAAAGCCAGAGCCAGGGCAATGAGGTCGACACTGCAAGAATACGCAACTCAGGATGGGATCAGTCTGGCCCTGCGCAAGGGCAAGGCGGGGGACGGTCCCTGAGAAGGGGTGAGCAGGGCCAGGGGGACGATAGGCGGGCGCGAGACTGGGAGGCCAACAACGTCATTTCGGTTCCAGGTGATGAACGAGCAATCGGCTCGCGCGGTGCTCTCCTGGGTCTACCCACCACCGTACCTCATCTACAACGAGGACCCGTTACGAATGGAGCAGGTCGTGCAGGAATTGCTGCGGCCTGACTATCACTACTACACACTCGCCGAGGGCCGCGATTCACTTGTTGCCTACTGCTGCTGTGGCCTGGACGCCAGGGTTGGCGGGGGCGACTATGACGACGACTCGCTTGACCTGGGGCTAATGGTGCGCCCGGACCTGAATGGTTTGGGACGAGGGGGCGAGTACGCTGGAGCGGTGCTGCAGTTCACCCGGCGGCACTTTCCGCAGCGCCGTTGGCGAGTGACCATTGCCGAGTTCAACCAGCGAGCACAGCGCGTTTGGAGCAAGCTGGGCTTCGTACGGGTGCAAACCTTTGCGCGGCAGGGAGACGGAACGGCTTTCGGGGTATGGGTCTTGGCCGGTGCCAACCAGGCCGATGAGCCCCAACCCAGGGGTTCGTGGAAGCAGGCCGGCCCCCCGCGCATCATACGGCCGACGAATCGGATCTAGCGTGGGTCATCCGTGATGGCGTGTGACTAGCGTTCCCAGTAGTAATAGTCCAGGGGACCGACCATCCGAAAGCCCAGCTTGAGGTAGAGCTCATAGCCCGCCGCGGACGATTCGAGCACGGCGGTTGTTTGGCCTTGCGCCTGCGCTGCCGACAGTGCATGGCTGGCCATCGCTGCGCCAACCCCCCGTCCCCGCGCTTCGGGCACCGTCGCCAGGTACCGCAGCGCGGCCACCCCGGCTCCCACGAACAGCGACGAGATCCCAGCAGGCGAGCCCCGCACGTACCCAACCCAGTGGCGGAGCGGTCCGCCATACCCGGCCCCGCGCAGGAGCTCGGCGATGCTCTCCTGCCAGGACTCGGGAAGGCCGAAGCCAGCGACCATGGTACAGGTCCACTCACGCAGCAGCTCGTCGTCGAGAACCTCGCGGATCTCCAGCCCGGGGCTGGCACGGTTCGCCAGAGGCGCAGCCGTCAGGGCGAGCATCATCGTCGGGGTAGTCCATTCCGGGCGGAATCCGAACCGCCGCAGGTGTGGCTCCCAGTCCCTCGTGCTCACCGACGGATCAACCCACCAGCTCGCGGAAGTGAGCCCGGCCGAACGGAAATAGCTCAGCGAGTCGGCAATCAACGCCCGTTCGTCCGCAGCGGGTGGCCTCGATACCAGCACACCATTGAGCCAGGAGTGAGGGACGGCGCAACTCCACCGCGCAACACCGGCACTGGACGCCGAGATCATGGCCGGAGATGACTGCAGGAAGTGGAGGTAGGCCAGGAAACTGGCCTTGACTGTAGCGACCGACCACGACACAGCGGTGGCCCGTTCGTTCGTCGGTCGTTCCTTCTGTGACACAGAGCTCATCGCACACTCCGGGGTGCCGCGTGATGCCCAAGTATACGTTAGGCGCACTCTCCGGTCAAGAACCCGTGTGGAGAGTGTGGAATAACTGCCCAGGGAGCGCGAACGACAGGTTCGTGGTTGCCGTAGGTCTCTGAGCTGCTGCGAAGAGGCGCTTCAGCGCTCCCCATCCGGACAGGCTGACCCCGACCAGCACGTCGGGGCGCCAGTAGGCAGAGCCTGTACTACGAACCTTTCCGCGTTCGTACTTGGCGATCTCCCATCTGCTGCTGCACGTTACCCACATATTCCACACTCTCCGTGTGGCATCCGTCGCCTGCGCAGCGCGTTTTGCCAAACGCTTCGACCCCTACTATTATGGCGGCGGACGCAATTCGTCGCCAGAGAGGCCAAGACCCGGCTTGCTCGTCGCCGGTCTACAGTGATCTGCCAATAAGCGGAGCAGGCCACCGTCCTCCTGGAGCGAAAGGACAGCGCAGAGCATGGTTCGTTCGATCATTGCCAAGACCCTGCTCGGCTCGGTGCGACAGCCAGAGCCCTGGTTCGGGCTCAAGTACAATATGAACCTGTACCGCGGCTGTCAGCACGGCTGCACCTACTGCGACACGAGGAGCGAGTGCTACGGGATCGACAACCTGGAAGATGTGGCAGTCAAGACCAATGCGCTGGGGCTGCTGGATGCCGAACTGGCCCGCAAGCGGGTCAAGGGCGTGATCGGCTTTGGCTCGATGAACGACTGCTATCAGCCCATCGAAGCGCACCTCAGGATGACTCGTCAGGCGCTGGAGATCATCTGCCGCCGCGGCTTTCCCGTCCACATCTTGACCAAGAGCGACCTGGTGCTCCGGGACCTTGATCTGCTCCAGCAGATCAGCCGAACCTATGCCGCGGTGAGCTTTACCGTCACCACGGCCGATGAGGCGCTCGCTGCCAGGGTTGAACCGAACGCTCCCTCGCCCACCCGCCGATTGGCCGCGATGAAGCAGTGTGCTCAGGCCGGCCTGTTGACGGGCGCAATGATGATGCCGGTTCTGCCCTTTATCGAAGACACGCTGGAAAACATACTGGGTGTTGTTCGCGGTGTCCATCAGGCCGGGGGCAGGTACATCGTGGCAGCATTTGGCATGACCCTGCGCGACCGCCAGCGAGAATACTACTATCACCAGCTTGACCAGTTGTTTCCCGGCCTGCGGGAGAAGTACGTTCGCACCTTTGGAGGAAGCTACTCCGCCGGAGCAACGAACGCGCCCGGCCTTGAGGCAGCGTTTCAGGACGAGTGCGCTCGCCTGGGAATCGCCACGCGTATTCCGCTCTACCAGCCGCAGGCTGCAGCCCAGGCCAGACTGCTTTGATCCAGGGCGACCTTCGCACGGTCAGCAGCATGGCCCGTGCGGCGTGTCGCAGGCACACCAACGAACGGAGGACAAAAGATGCCCGTCAATCTGCCGGTTGTCTTACCCTTGTTGCCGAGGAGCACTGCCGCAGAGGCAGCGGCATCGGTCGGCCAGATTCTCCAGGCCCTGCACGATTCGTTCCCAGTGGGTGATCAACGCCAGCTCTTTCTTTCGCTCGTCTCCGAGAGACTGTACGCGCTGCGACGTGGGCCGACTGTCGAGCCGACGTGGGTCTACTTCTCGCACCTGATTGTGCGTGAGTGCTTCCTTGACCCACAGGGCCGGGCGCTGCGCAAGACCGCGCCACAGGAACAGCACTGCGCCGACGGCTCCTTTGCTCCGCCGTTCGTTGCGGTGGACCTGCACACCGGCGAACCGATCTTTGTGCGCGCCAATGCCCGAGTTCGCCGCATCGACGAGCCATCTGACTTGACTTGAGGCGATATGTGCGCTATCGTAACCACGATTCGCACCTAGACTGAAGGAGGGCAACGATGGCGTTCTCGATCAACAGCAAGCTCGGCGACCTGATAGCAAACGAACAGGCAAAAGCGGTTCTTGAGAAGCACTTGCCCGGGATGTCCACTCATCCGCAGTTGGCCATGGCCAAGGGCATGACCCTCAAGATGATTGCCGCCTTTCCGCAGGCCGGCCTGTCCCCCGACAAGCTCAAGGCCATTGACGAAGATCTGCAAAAGATCGCCTAGCGCCAGAAGACGAAACCTCCGGGACGTAACCATCCCGAAGGTTTCTCTTTGTCTGATCGTCGGATGGCGTAGGCCTAAGGCGACCAGAAGTTCTTGGTAATGATCGGAATGGTCAGCCTCTGCGCCAGACCAGGGACCGGGGTCAGCGTCCTAGTTGGTGTTGCGCCCGGGCCGGGCCCCGCGCCCATGCCGGGCCAGTAGCCGGACCGCAGCCGGTAGGCGGGGCTGCTGGTATCGCCGATTACCGCCTGGCCGATGGTACTATTCAGCCGATAACCGGCGGACGTCACTGTTCCTCCCCCTGAGGCAATCACCCAGCGCGGCAACAGCTCTGGCAATTCCAGAGCCACCACGACCAGGCCGCCAAGGAGCAGCAGGCAGAGCACGGCCAGCAGGAGCCTCAATCGCTTGCGCATGACCTTCCTCCTTTCTGTCGCCAGCGCATCGTGAAGCACTCTCTGCACCGGCTAATGATGCTCGAGCTCCAGGCTGATGCCGCCGATCTGAACCCAGTTGATGTCGTCAGCAAACCTGATGTTGAGATACAAACCCAGTGCACCCTGAGTGGCGCTGAGCTGACTGTTGGCGGCAGCGGTGTTGAGCGTGTAGGATGTGGAACTGTTGCTGGTGCGGTCGGTCGTATCGATGACTAGGGTGACGCCCGAGTCGGCGGAGGTCTGCTTGAGGAGGTAGGTACTATCAATGTACCCCTTGCTGCCGTCACGACAGCGGTAGTACACCGTCACCTTGGAGAGTGTGACTGGTTGCCCGTAGAGCACGCTGGGAATGGTTACTGGGTAGTACACGCTCTTGCTGCCACCAGCAGCCGCGCCGCTCCAGATTCGGGCAGCCCCATTTGTCTGTAGATCCCAGTGGGTTGTGTCATCAGCCAGGTTCCTCACGAGGCTGGTGCCGCTGATCCAGAGGACGGTGGTGGCAGTGCTCTGGATCGAGCCATAGGCGGCGACCGCAGGAGACCCGAACGCAGTCACCCCGGCTCCCGAGCTACCGTAGGCTACAAACGCTCCTCCCTGGCCAATGTTCGAAACCGTGAGGGTGGTGCTGTAGGTGCCCGTTGTGCCGTTGCCCTTGATCGCCGCACCTGGTGCCAGGCTCATGGCGTAGGGCGCTCCTTGCAATGGCTGGCGGTCGCCCATGGTCTGCCCAGCCACGACTACCTCCAGCCACAGCGGCTTGTGAAAGTGCGCCGGATTGAGCGGCGTCACGCTGCCCAGCGCAACGCTGAACACGCCATTGTTCACTGCTACGGGGTTCTGCGTCTCCTCCCACACCTTGTTGCCGGCGGTTGCGGCGTCCCACAGCCGGAAGGTCATGCTGCGGTTACCAGCAACCGGGTTTCCCAGGGCGTCAGTCAGATAGCCCTGGTAGCTGATTCTCAGGTTGAGCACAGCGCCGTCGCAACTGGTACTCAGTGCGAGCAGCAAGAGCGCTGCAAACAAGCCAACGACGGTCCATAGCCTGCGGTTATTCATCTTGACCTCTCCCTTTCTCCTCGGTGATACTGCTGGATGCAACACAGCGCAAGTACAGGAACTGCGGCCGCAACGCCCGCTCTCGTTCGTCTGCCTCGCCCCTCGCCTCCTTTCTGAGGTACTTCAGATGACCTGGACGGTCAGTGCGCTGCTATCCGGGGTGATGCGTTCTCAGTCGAACTCGGCATCGCTGTGGAGAAGATTCCGGTCGTTTCTACCGTTGTGGCCGGCGGTGTGAGCGTCACGAATGGCTCAGTCAGAGTGGCAGTCGGAGTGCGGGTCGGGGTAGATGCCGGGAGCCGGACAACGGTGGTCAGCTCCTCGGCTAGAGCCGTGCCTTGATCGCAGGTCATCGTGGCTATGTTGGACACCAATGACCCTTCGCAGATGCTGTAGCTGTTCAGTGTCAGTGACACGCAGTGCTCGCTGTGCGCAGCCAACGACTTCCAGGTCCACCGGGCCTTCAATGGATTGTCGGGAGGTAGGTAGACACAATCGCGGGGGCTCCAGACATCCTCCAGCACGATGTTCGATAGAGCCGCATCGCCGTGGTTGACCACGCACAGTTCCAGGTGGAGGGCATTTCCGGCGATCACCGGATCCGGTTGATCCCTCATGGTCAGGCTAAAGAGCACTACTGGCGTGCGCGTGACCGTCGGCGTAGGTGTCGGCGGCAGCGCCAGCGTGGTCGTCTCGCTATCACGAGCCGAGCCCTGATCACAGGTGGCCACGGCTTCGGCAACGACCTGCGAGCCCCCGCAGATCACGGACGTGTTCAGCGAGAAACTGACGCAGGGGCGGGAGCTGGGGCCGACAGTACCAATGGTGAAGACGAGCTCGGACGGGTTGTCGGGCGGCACATACGCGCATTGCCGTGGTGTCCACGTGATCCGGACTAGGGCGTTGCTGAGCGGCACCTCCCCTTCGTTGACCACGCAGGCCGTGTACCGAATGCGGAACGAGGCCGGCACCGGATCGCTCTCGTCATTCAGCTCGACCCGGAATCTGCTCGCTGCCGGCGCGGGTGTCGCCGTGACATCGGGCACCGGCCGAGTGACCTCAGGCGTCGGCAGAGTAGCAGACGGCAACGGTGTCTGCGTGACGTTGGCAGCGGTCCGAGTTGCTCCAGGCGCAGGTACCGTAGCTGAAGGCACCGATGGAAGCGTGGGACTCGCGCTGCGCTGAGGTGTCTGCGTCGCTATCGGCGCAGCCGTCGGTGAGCTATCCACAACGGGCAGTGCGCTGGGCTCCGGTTGAGGTGGAGGAGCCTGGGTAGGTTCGACCGCCGTTGGCGGCACCGGCGTGGCGCAA
>MWCV01000013.1 GCA_002070215.1 Chloroflexi bacterium ADurb.Bin180
TGGCGGTTGGTCGTGTCGCAGGCAAATGCGCTATCGGCCAACCGCCAGTCTTGTTGTCTACGGGTTGTAGGTGACGATCATCTGTGGACGCATGCTGATGGTGGCATTGTTCACATTGGCAAAGTACATCATGCTGTTCTGTATCGGGGAAAAAGTGCTCAGCATCCACCCATTGTTGACTAGTGTGCCCCCTACCCATTCCTGTACAAGTCGGGTGAGGTCCCACTCATAGTACTGACGCGGTCCCGCGGTTGTGACAACACTCTCGGCATCAGCTCGCCGGTCGGTGGCAGGATCGCCGGCTCCGGGCACACCCCAGGGAGAGCCGGCCCTGGCCTGATTCCAGGTGGCCTGACAGACGTTGAGGTCCCGAAGAATAGCGAATGCTCCAGCCGTGATATCGGCGCCTCCCCAGGCTGTGGAATACAAGCGGACCGTCGCGCGAGTGATGGTCGCCCCCGAGGGGATACTCGACAGGTCGAAGCGCAGCAGTGCACCATAGCGCTGTTTGTAGCCGACGCGGAAAGTGTCCATTGAGCAAAAGTTGGTTGTCGGGTCGTAGCGGTCCACCTGAGTGGCTCCGCTGCCGGAATAGCCATTCACTCCCTGTTGCAAGGTGATGGTCACAGGTCCGGCTCCCGGTGTGCGCGTGAGAGTAGCGGTGGCTGTGGGCGTTGGTGTGGGCGTATCGGCTGGGGCCGCCCCCGTAGGCGTGAGGGTTGGTGTCTGGGTGGGGCCTGGTGGGACTCGATAGGTGAGCACCAACCTGGGCCGGTAGGCAACAGTGCCGTAGTGGGCGCTGGCAAAGTAGAAGGAGCCGACGGTGTAGGCCGAGTCGATCAAGACCCCGTTGTTTGCCAGGCTGCCATTGACCCAGCCCTGCGCAACTGCGGTGAGGTCCAACCCGTACCAGGCGCGGGCTCCGCGGGTGAGCACGGTGCTCTCTGGCGCGGGCCTCCGGTCGGTCAGAGTGTTTCTGGCGCCTGCCTGGCCCCAGGCCTCACGGGAGCGCGACCGATTCCAGGTGAGCTGGCACATAGATACCGTTCTGGTGATATAGTAAGCGCCGAGGCTGATGTCGGTTCCGCCCCATCCGGTTGCATAGAGCTGGAGTTCCGCCCGCGTTACGGTGGCATTCGAGGGAATGGCTGATAGGTCGAAACGCAGCAGGCTGGCGTACTGCTGCTTGTAGCCGACTTTGAGTGGGTCGCTGTCGCAGTAGTTGGTGTCAGGCATGTACTGAAACACGTGGCTGTCCTCGGCACCGGTGTAGCCGTCCAAGCCCTGTTGCAACGTGACCGTCGTTTCCGCCCCGCTGGGGAGCGTAGGAGTGGGCGTGGCGGTGGGTACGGCGGTCGCCGTTGACGTGGGAGTCGGTGAAGGCGCGCCAGGTGTCGTCTGAGTTGGCGTCGGGGTTACGGTAGTGGCAGTCCGGGTTGGTGTCGGAGTGGGTGTCTCGAGACTCGCCGTGCGGTAGCTTACTACGAGCCGAGGCCTCTCGTTGATGGACGGGCTCTCCGCAGCCTGGATGTAGAAGTAGCCCACGTTCTCGTAAGAAGTACGGAGCACAACCCCGTTGTTGGCAAGTTGGCCGCTGCGCCAGCCGCGAGCCAGGGCAGTCAGGTCAAGGCTGTACCACTTGCGGGGTCCGGTGGTAGTGACCGTGGACTCGGGCGATGGCCGGCGGTCGGTGGCGGTATTCACGGCACCATCGCCGCCCCACGGGTTTCCGGATCTGGCCTGCTTCCAGGTCGCCTCACAGATTGACATCGTTCTGGAGATATAGTAAGCGCCCATGGTAATCTCTGAGGCGGCGCTCCAGGCAGGCATATAGAGATCCAGGGAAGCGCGAGTGATCAGTGCATCAGCAGGGATGGGCGAAAGGTCAAAACGAAGAATGGGCTGGTACGACCAACGCAGGCCGACCTTGAGTTGCGACGCAGTGCAAAAGTTGGTGGTCGCGTTATAGTTGTCCATGTAGGTGTCTTCGGCGCCCTGGTATCCGTTAACGCCGTATTGCAGTGTTACCGTGACAAAGCTGCCTGGCGGCAGCGGTGTCTGGGTTGGCGTCGGAGTGGGCGGGGCGAGAGTGAACTCGTCGAGCCCGATGTCGGGCCTGGCAATCCCGTCTCCGTCGCCGTCGATTGGCCTGGCGTCGCCGTCAATATCGAACGCCGGGGCATCGGCGGGATTGCCAGCATCGATCATCGGCGACCCGGAAAGCAGATGATAGTCTCCGCCCGCCGCGTCGCGCAGCATGGGATTCAGGGCCAGGCTGTTCGTGCCGGCGGCTACGCCGCTGTAGTTGGCGGTGTTAATCCACAGGTTGTTGTAGCGCAGGGTGGGCGATGCGGTTCCATCGCCGCGAACGCCGATGGCCTCGTAGGCGATGATGTTGTTGGCAATGATGGGCGAGGAGCTGCCCTGCAGCTCAAAACCAATAACCCCGCCCGGGGGGATGCCCCAGATAACGTTGTTGACAATCACGGGCGACGAGTTGACCACCAGGACTTCGGCCTGGGCATTCTCTTTGATGGCGTTGTTGGTCAGACGCGGAGCCGCGTTCAGGATGTGGATGCCTCCGCCAGCCGGTGCGGTATTGCGCCTGACGGTGTTGCCGTTGAGCACGGGGCTGGAGCCGCTGGCAACCGATATGCCTCCACCCGCTGCTCCTGCGCCTGACGCGGTGTTGAAGGCGATATCATTGAATTCGACTACACCAGTGGTGCCAGTATCGAGAGCGAGCCCCGCTCCCGAGGTCGCGGTACTGCTGTAGATCCGGTTATTGCGAATGACAACGTTCGACCCCTCCACGTGGATAGCGCCGCCGCGCACGGGCGCCGTGTTGCCGATGAAGGTGTTGTCTTCGATCGTGGCCGTGTAGGTGATGCCGTTGTAGACGGCGATGGCCCCGCCGCTTTTGGCCGTGTTGCTGATGAAGGTGTTGCCCCTGATCAGAGGAGCGGCATTGTCGACGAGGATAGCGCCCCCGCCGGCACCATCGGTGAGCGCGTTGCCCATCAGGGTGTTGCTGATAATGGTCGGAGTCGCACCAAAAGCGATATAGATGCCTCCAGAATGCCACTGGCCGGTCGAGTTCTTGACGACGCAGTTGCTGACGGTTTCTTTCTCGTGAGGGTAGTCAAAGTGCAGGGCACTGTTGGGCGAATCGCAAACGACGGTGAACCCATCAATGACCGCACCGGCAGTCTCCTGAGGATAACCAAGCACAGCCGGCCATGGGCTGTCGCAAGTGAGAGTTACCTTGTCTGCTCCAGCTCCCTGGACACGGACTCCGCCGCGCAGCCAGATATGCTCGTGATACAGTCCGGGACCCACGCTGACTGTGTCGCCCGGCTGTGACTGGGAGAGGGCGGCCTCTATGCTAGTGAACTGGCAGCCGCTCGGGCATACGGTCAGTGTATTGGCTCGAGCTGACAAAGGTCGAGTCAGCAACACCAGGGCTACGACGAGCGCTGCAAATACGAGGATGGCAGTGAGACCGCGAGAGAAGATCGGCTTTTTCAACATGGTACCCCCTTCTAGCACGAACCATCTGCCCGTTTGCGGGCATCGATCAAGTCGTAATGCGTCTGCCAGCGTCGCGTGGTGACCTCCTCCAGGCCGAGCTCCCGCAGCATCGCTTCCAGAGCGTGGCGCGGAAAAGCGTGGCCAGGGTAAAAGTACCGGTCTACGCCGACGCGGTTGGTAATCATCAGGCACCCGCCTGGCTCAAGAACTCGAACCATCTCCTGCAAAGATCGCCTGGCGTCAGGCAGCAACTCGAGCGCCTCGATGCAGGTCACAGCGGCAAAGCTGCCGTCGGCAAAAGGCAGGCAGGTGGCCGGATCGAGAACCCAGGCCGCCCTGTCTCGGTGTCTCTCCAGCCGCTCCTGCGCAACCCGCAGCATGCCAGAAGACAGATCAACACCTACCACTCGCCCGCCAAAGTCGAACTGGCGGAACAGAGCGGCCGGCAAACGTGCCGTGCCTGTAGCCACATCCAGCACCGCCCCCTGCGCCTCCGAAGCGTCTGCCGGGGCACGCTTCTTGAGAGCGTCGACGAGCGGCCTTGCCAGATGCACTGCGTCTTGCAACGGCAGCACACCTTTGATGTCATCATACTGCTGCGCGCTCCGGTCGTAAAGTGCGATGACCACGCGGCTGCCCAGATAGACGCCCTCGCTGATGATCAACAGCCAGTAGATGGTAGCTGCCAGCACTAGGCCACAGGCAATCAGGATGACCCAGGTCATAGAGCAGTGCCAACAGCAAGTGCCGCGACGACCATCGCTGTCGCCCATGGCACCTGGAGCGACTGGAAGTATCGCCTCCGCCGATCAGCGGCGCCAAGCGCCGGCGCCCACAGCACCTGAGCAAAGGCGAACAGACCAACAACCAGGCCCGCCAACAGTCGGCCCGTGATTAGGACGCACAGCACCAGCAAGACTTGCGGTGCAAGCTGAAGCAACAGGCCGCCGCCTTTGCGCTCGACGGCGAAAAACGCCGAGGGCCCCGCAGCGAGCGCCAGCCCGGTCACGACTGGCAGGGCGTAGAAATGGCCTGACAACGACAACGCCACCAGCCAACAGAGCAGAAGGGGCAGGGTTACCGTGGCCAGCGTGTTGTCGGCTGGTGTCTTGCTGGCCATGGCTATTGTGAATGCGGCAACTGCGCCCGCAAGGGTCAGCCACAGGGTGGGTGTGCCCAGAAACGCCGCCACAACAAGCGCTCCGGCACACCCGACACCCAGTTCGATCAGCGGCAGCTCGAGCAACCGACGTACGTTGCGCCAGTGGTGGATGATCCGGGCCAATGATGATGTGAGCCTTTGCCCGGCAGATGAAGGCAGCACGTAGGGCAGTTGGAATCGGGCTGGGCCCGGGTCGCTCGGCGAGACACCCTGAAGCCTCAGCCGCTGTTGACTGAACGACAATGCCCCACGCCAGGCGGTCCCCAGCAGGGGGATCACCAGGACGAGACCCAGGAACGGGGGCAGTATGGCTGCGTCCGGCGATCGCCAGTAGCCCGAGGCGAGCACCCCACATCCATAGTACCATAGCGGAGCCAGCCAGGAGAGCGGCGAGGCAGGATAGAGCTCGCGGCCAAAGTAGTTGACGGCGGAGGCGGGCGGCAGTGGGTCGAGTTGGGTGGAGCCGGGCGCGGTAACCATATCACTCGTCGAGCTGCAGGATGCTCATGAACGCTTCCTGAGGGATCTCCACGTTTCCCAGGCGCTTCAGGCGCCGCTTGCCTTCTCTCTGCTTTTCCAACAACTTGCGCTTTCTGGTCACGTCACCGCCATAGCATTTGGACAGGACGTCCTTGCGCAGCGCCTTGACGTTGGCTCTGGAGATGACCCGCGAACCGACCGCCGCCTGAATGGCCACGTCGAACAACTGCCGCGGGATCACGCGCTTGAGCTTGCTCACCAGGGCCTGGCCGCGCAGATAGGCTTGCTCACTGTGAACGATGATCGAGAGAGCATCAACCGGCTCGCCGTTGACCAGCACGTCCAGCCTGACCAGATTGCCCGGGCGGTATTCGGCCAACTCATAGTCGAGAGAAGCATACCCGCGAGTGCTGGCCTTGAGCCGGTCGTAGAACTCGACGATGATCTCGGACAAGGGGATAACATAATTCAGGAGGACTCGCCGCTCGTCCAGGTATTCCATTCGGCTGAACTCGCCGCGCCTGCCGGTGGCCAGCTCCATGACCGGGCCGATGAACTCGGTAGGGGTGAACACGCTGATGCGCATCCAGGGCTCGCTGATTTCTTCGATTCGGTCGGGTTCCGGCAGGTCGGCCGGGTTGCGCACCTCGGTCATGACTCCGTCGCGGGTCCGGACCTGATAGCCGACGCTTGGCGCTGTGGCGATCATCTCCAGACCGTATTCGCGCTCCAACCGCTCCTGCACGATTTCCATGTGCAGCAGGCCAAGAAAGCCGCAGCGAAAGCCGAAATTCAGTGCCTGCGACGTCTCTGGCACGTAGGACAGGGCAGCGTCGTTGAGATTGAGTTTCTCCAGTGCGTCGCGGAGCAGGGTATAGTCCTCATTGAAAACCGGGTAGAAGCCGGCAAAGACCATCGGTTTGGCCGGTTTGTAGCCGGGGAGAGCCTCTACAGCCGGAGCATCTACCGAAGTGATGGTATCACCAACCGAGCACTCGCGGACAGTCTTGAGACCGGTCGCCACGTATCCGACGTCTCCGGCGACAAGCTCGGTGATGGGCACCATCTTGGGCCTGAACACCCCGACTTCGAGGGCTTCCAGGCTGGTCCCTTTGGCCATCATATGCAGAGCCTGGTCCGCGCGCAGGCGGCCATCGACCACGCGCACATAGGCCACCACGCCTTTGTACGAATCGTAGTGTGAGTCAAAGATCAGCGCGCGCAGTGGGCGCTCGGCGCTGCCTTTTGGGGGAGGGATGCGCGCAATGATCGCCTCGAGAATCTCATCCGTGCCGATGCCCTCCTTGGCCGAGGCGCGAATGATCTCGTCCCTGGAGATGCCAAAGAGGTTGTCAATATCCTGGGCTACGAGGTCGGGCTGGGCTGAGGGGAGATCGATCTTGTTGACCACTGCGATAATCGACAGGTTGTGATCGATAGCCATGTAGAGGTTGGCCAGCGTCTGAGCCTCGATGCCTTGCGAGGCATCGACCACCAGGATGGCGCCCTCGCAGGCGTTCAGCGCCCGCGACACCTCGTAGGTAAAGTCAACGTGCCCGGGAGTGTCGATGAGATTGAGCTCATAGTCCTGTCCATCCCTGGCGTGGTAGAGCATTCGAACGGCCTTGGCCTTGATGGTGATGCCCTTTTCCCGTTCCAGGTCCATCTGGTCAAGAACCTGGTTCGACATCTCGCGAGGGCTGACCGTGCCGGTTCGCTCCAGCAGGCGGTCACTCAGCGTGCTCTTACCGTGGTCGATATGGGCAATGATACAAAAGTTACGGATGTACTGCGGATCCATTGTTACTCTCGGGGTCTGCGCTGTCGCGAAAAGGCCCGCCGCAGCATTGGCAGAGGCGAAAGAGGAGCAGCTCGGACTTGCGCCACGGCGTCGGACGGAGACAATGGGTGGTCATCCAGCCTCAAATAGAGATAATGAGAAATGTCACGCACCATCGCCGTCAGGGGCAGGCTGAGTATTGCTCCCAGGACGCCGCCTACCTCGCTGCCTACGATGAGTACGAGGATCGAGATCGCAGGCGGTATGCGCATCGAGCCGTGTGAGATCTGGGGAACGAGCACATAGTTCTCCAACTGCTGTACCACCACGGCAAGCCCAATTACCCAGAGCAGCCGCTGTGGAGAGGACGCCAGGGTGACCAGGACAGCCGGCACTGCTCCAAGGATAGGGCCGAGGACCGGAACGATCTCCAGGACGCCGGCAATCGCGCCGAGCAAGAGAGCCAGGTCGATGCCCAGAATGGACAGGCCGATGGTGGTTGCCGTCCCCACCGCGAAACAGAGTATCAGTTGGCCGCGCAGGTAAGAGCCCAGCAGCCCATCGATCAACAGCAGGATATGCCTGGTATCGTCCCTGAGCGGGAGAGGGATGAGGCGGTAGAAGGCGGCGGTCATTTCGGGTCTGTCGCGCAGCACGTAGAACATCCACAGCGGGACGACGAGCAGTCCAACCATATAGCTCAGGGTGGTCAAGACCACATTCACTGCCTTGAGGGCGCCTGTCTGTATGCTGTCGGCCAGAGCCTGCACCGTATTGTCAAAACTGCGCTGCACCGCCAGACGGATGTTGGCGGGTACCAGTTCGTTGTAGCGCTCCAGAAGGTTCTGGACCACCTCGGGCGCGACGCGTTGAACGCTCGCGGCGAGGTCGGGGAGTCTCTTCAGCAGGACCTGGAGTTGAGCACCAATAGGCGGAATGATCGATGCCAGGAAGCCTGCGATCACTGCCAGGCTGAGCAGGTAAACCACCAGCACCATCGCCGAGCGCACAAATTGCCGTTTTCGGAACGCCGGCCTGATGTGCGCGTCGAACCAATCGATCAGGGGCAGCATGATATAAGCTACCAGGGTCCCCACGGCAAGCGGCATCAATGCCCGGCGAGCCGTGAAGAGCAACCCTGCCACCAGCAGCACCAGCACCAGCGTGAGCGCGGCCCGAGCACGTCGCACAGCAGTCCAACCAGCCATCTTCGTTCCTGCCTTACTGGGAGGGGGCTGAAGCAGCCCTGGCCCTCTTGTCGGCCTTGAGAACCAGTTTGACCCAGAGCCGGATCAGATCCAGGCCGACACGGAAGGTGCGTCGGAAGTTAAAGAACTGAGAACGGCCGTAAGCGCGATGGTAATGGTGCACGGGCACCTCGGCGATGACGAATCCGGCGTCCTGGATCTTTTTCATCATTTCGGCGCAGATGACCCCGCTGTCGGACTCGAGGGTCACCCGGTCAAAGATCTCTCTCCGCATCAGCCTAAAGTCGCAATCTACGTCTCGCAACTTGAGGCCGAAGGCGAGCTTGACCGTCCAATGGTAGATGCGTCCGATGACCGTTCGGTACCAGGGGTCAGAGCGGCTGATCTTGTACCCATTGACCATATCCACTCCGTCAACCAATGCTGGGTACAGGAGCTTGAGCTCGCGCGCATCGTACTGGGCATCGCCATCGGTATAAAAGATCAAGTCCTTGGTTGCGCTGGCAAACCCGGTGCGAAGGGCGCCCCCGTAACCCCTGTTCTTTTCGTGATGAATCACCCGCACCCGGTCGTAGATGGTGGCCAGCTCATCCAGAATCTCCGGTGTATAGTCCGAGCTGCCGTCATCGATGACAATGACTTCGTAATCGTCGGTCAGTTGCCTCAGGGTGATCAGCACTGACAGCACCATGCTGGCGATGGTGCCTCCGTCGTTGTAGGCAGGGAAGAAGGCGGTGATGCTTCTGGTCATCTGGTCTCCTGAGGTTCGAGGCCCACCCGGCGCTGTGCGGTACTCCAGTCGCGAATTGCTTCCGCGACCCGGCGAACCTTCGAGTCGGTCAGTTCGGGATAGATGGGCAACGATAAGAGTTGTGAGGCCAGGCTCTCAGCAACGGGGAACGAACCCGGAGCAAGGCCCAGCCAGCGATATGCTTCCTGCAGGTGAATCGGCGTCGGATAGTGGATGGCTGTCTCGATTCCACGGTCAGCCAGGTACTTTTGCAGTGCGTCTCGGTGCGGCGTGCGAATGACATAAAGATGGTACACGTGGTGGGCGCCGCTGGCCTCAAAGGGCAGAGCGAGATCGGTGTCGCTGAGAATCGCCGTGTACAGTGCGGCGATGTGGCGCCTGCGCTCGTTCCACTGCTCCAGGTGAGGAAGTTTGGCCAGCAGGATGGCGGCCTGCAATTCGTCGAGCCGGCTGTTCCTGCCGAGCAACTGGTGATCGTAGCGGCTCTTCTGACCTCCGTGGCGCAGCATCCGCACTCTCTCCGCCAGCTCGGGGTTGTTGCTGGTGACCAGGCCCCCGTCGCCATAGGCGCCGAGGTTCTTGCTCGGGTAAAAGCTGAAACAGCCCAGGTCGCCGATGGTGCCGACGTGGCGGCCGTTGTACCTGGCGCCATGGGCCTGAGCCGCGTCCTCGATGACCTGGATTCCCCGCTGCCTGGCCAGCTCCATGATCTGGTCCATCGGAGCCGGCTGACCAAAGAGGTGCACAGGAATGATGGCGCGCGTAGAGGAAGTGATCGCGTCAGCCAGCTTCTGTGGGTCCAGGTTGTAAGTCGCAGGGTCGATGTCAACAAAGGCCGGCCTGGCGCCGACAGCCGAGATAGCCAGAGCAGTAAAGGTCGCGCTGTTCGGCGCGGTGATCACCTCGTCGCCTGGTCCGACGCCGCAGGCCATCAACGCCAGTTGTAGCGCGTCTGTGCCGTTGGCGACGCCGATGGCAGACGCCGCGCTACAATACGTGGCAAAGGCGGCTTCGAACGCGGCTACGCTCTGGCCGAGGACGAACCAGCCGCTTTCCAGTACGGAGCGAACCGCCTCGTCTATCTCGGGCTGTAGCGTGCGGTATTGCAACTTGAGGTCACCGAAAAGAACCTTTTCCATATCGCCTCTATCGAACCCATATTATAGCATCGCCGGCCAGATGCGCCAACTTGCCTCCTGTGAGAGTGTGGAATATGTGGGCGACGTGCAACAGCAGATGGGAGATCGCCAAGTACGAACGCGGAAAGGTTCGTAGTACAGGCTTCAGCCTGTCCGGATGGGGAGCGCTGAAGCGCCTCTTCGCAGTAGCTCAGAGACCTACGGCAACTACGAACCTAATCCCGCTCGAACACCATGCCCTGACTGTGTTCGTGCTCCTCAGGCGGTTTTTCCACACTCTCCTCCTGTCATAGACCAGCCATTGGCTGAGGCAGGTCGGCGACGCGGCGGGTGACCAGTCCTTGTGACGAACCGGGCAGTCGGAAAGTCAGGCCTTCTCTTGCAGCCTGGCGGCGTGGCTGAGCGCCGATTCGACCAGCGCGGCGATGGAGCCCGCTGTCGTCTCACCGCGGGTGGACCAGTGCACGAGGAATTCAATGTTGCCGGCTGGCCCCCTCAGAGGCGAGACAATGAGGCCATGCGTGCTCAGGTTTTGTGTCGCAGCCCAGGCGAGCATCTCTTCCAGCACTGACCGATGGACCGCCGCATCGCGCACTACTCCGCCTTTGCCGACCTGCTGACGGCCGGCCTCGAACTGCGGCTTGATCAGGGCAATGGCCTGCCCGGCCGGCTTGAGGAGCCTCAGCACCGGTGGCAGCGCGAGTCGGAGTGAGATGAACGAGACGTCGATGGTCACCAGGTCTAGAGGTTCGGGGAGCTCCCTAAGGTAACGAACGTTCACTCGCTCCATGACTACCACGCGCGGGTCCAGCCTGAGTCTCCATGCCAACTGGCCGTACCCGACATCAATGGCGTACACGCGAGCGGCGCCCTTTTGCAGCAAGCAGTCGGTGAACCCGCCAGTCGAGGCACCGACGTCCCCTACTACCCAGCCAGTTGGGTCGATAGCGAAGGCGCTCAGGGCCGCTTCGAGCTTGAGGCCGCCCCGGCTCACATACTGACATGCTTGCTCGACAACGATGGCGGCCTCTCGGCCCACGCGGGTACCGGGTTTGTCCTCCAGACGCCCGTTGACCGTTACCTGGCCGGCCAGTATGTAGCGTCTGGCCAGTTCGCGGCTTTCGGCCAGCCCTCGCTCGTGCACCAGGATGTCGAGTCTCTCGCGGTCCATGGCGGCTAGAATAGGTACCGAGCAGGGAGAAGTCAAGTTGACCCACCGGCCCGTATTCGCTATCATCAGGAGCACGATTCCTAACGGGAGAAGTCAGGCAATGCTATTGTCGTTGTTCAAAGCGATGCGCCCGAAGCAGTGGAGCAAGAACGTCTTTGTTCTGGCCGCGCTGGTATTTGATCTCAAGCTGCTGGTGCCCGAGTTCCTCGGCAAGTCGCTGGCGGCCTTCGTCATCTTTTGCGCCGTCAGCAGCGCGGTCTACCTCATCAACGACCTGGCGGACATCGAAAAGGACCGGCAGCATCCGGTGAAACGCAACCGACCGCTGGCATCTGGCAAGCTGTCGCCCCGTGTCGCCGTGATCGCGGCGCTCCTGCTGGTAGGGCTATCTCTGCCGCTGGCCTTCTGGCTCGACCCGGAGTTTATGGCCATCGTTGCCGGCTATTTCGTGATGATGATCCTTTACTCCTTCTGGCTCAAACAAATCGTTCTGATCGATGTTCTAACCGTGGCTGGCGGTTTTGTGCTGCGGGTAGTTGCCGGAGTGGTTCTGGTCAACACAGCTCGTTTTTCGCCGTGGCTGTACCTCTGTATGGTCCTCCTGGCCCTGTTCATTGCCATCAGCAAGAGGCGCCACGAGCTGGTGCTTCTGCAGGGGAATGCCAATGCGCACCGCAGCATCTTTGAGGACTATAGCCTGCCGCTGCTGGACGATATGACGCGTATGGTCACTGCCTGTACCGCCATGGCCTACTCGCTCTACACGTTCTCCGCGCCCAACCTCCCTCAGAACCATGCCATGATGCTGACCACGCCCTTTGTCTACTATGGCCTGTTCCGCTATATGTACCTGGTCCACATCAAGAACGAGGGCGGTGAGCCGGAGGATCTGGTGCTCAAAGACCGGCCCCTGCTGGCCACGGTAGTGCTGTGGGGGCTGGTGGTCGTGCTCGTCCTCTATCGGTGGTAGGCGTGACGCAGTCTTCTGTTGCTGGAATGTGACCGCGATGAGTAAGCCTCTTGTTGCCATTGTCGGCCGACAGAACGTCGGCAAGTCCACGCTGTTCAACCGCATCGTCGGTGAACGCATCGCCATCGTCGAGGACGTGCCGGGTACGACCCGTGACCGGCTCTATGCTGATGCGGAATGGCAGGGACGCGCCTTTGCCCTGGTCGACACTGGCGGACTGGCGCTCGATACGACTGACAGCCTTCTGGCGCGAGTTCGCGCTCAGGCCGAGCTGGCCATCGACGAGGCCGACGTCATCATTCTGGTCACGGACGTGCTCAGTGGGGTAACAGCGGATGACCTGGAGTTGGCCAGGATGCTGCGGCGCACCAGCAAGCCCATTCTGCTTTGTGTGAACAAGGCGGACAGTGAGTCGCGCCGACTCGAGGCTAACGAGTTCTACTCACTAGGTCTGGGAGATGTCCACGCTGTTTCGGCCATCCACGGCATCGGCGTGGCTGATCTTCTGGATGCGGTGACCGCGACGTTCCCGGTGGCGGCGGAAGCCGAAGACGATACCACCATGAAGGTGGCCATTATCGGACGGACCAGCGTGGGCAAGTCATCCCTGTTGAACGCGTTGCTCGGCGAGGAGCGGACGATCGTCAGTGCAGTGCCGGGTACCACGCGCGATGCGATCGACACATCGCTCAAGTTCCACGGGCAGAAGATAACCCTGATTGACACCGCGGGCATTCGCAAGCGGGGGGCTGTCTCTCCGGGTGTCGAAAAGTACAGCGTGCTGCGAGCACTCAAGGCCATCGACCGGGCAGACGTAGTGCTTCTGCTGATCGATGGCAGCCAGGGAGTGCTGGCCCAGGATGCGCATATTGCGGGCTATGTGGTCGAGGCCGCCAAGAGCGTGGTGGTGGTGGTCAACAAATGGGATCTGGTGATCAAAGACAGCACCACGATGGATGCCTACAGGGAGCATGTGAAGCAGGAGCTCAAATTCGTACCCTACGCCCCGGTGCTGTTCATCTCGGCTCTGAAGCGGCAGCGCGTGGATCAGGTGCTTGACACGGCCCTCCGAGTGCACGAACAGCGCTTTCAGCGTATCCCTACCTCTGACTTGAACGATCTGGTCCAGGAGTCGATCGCGCGGCACAGCCCTCCGTCTCGCTGGGGCAAAAAGCTCAAGTTCTACTACTCGACTCAGCCAACCGTCGACCCACCAACCCTGGTCTTTTTCGTCAACGACGCGCGGTTGGTTCACTTTTCCTATCAGCGCTATCTCGAGAACCGTATCCGAGAGAGATGGGGCTTTGAAGGCACGCCGATCAGACTGCGCTTCCAGGGCAGAACCGACAAGGACGCCTAAGCCGGTCGCCGAGGATGCCCCTCGCACTGGCGCGAGCTACCGGGTGGCAGCGGCGGCTCCTACCGGGAGGGCTGAGCCTGCGCCAGCTCATCGCGAGGGCCGGCTCTACCTGCCGGTCACCCTGGTGCGGCTGCTGACGCTACTGGCTCTGGTTCTGACCGCAGGGGCTATTGTCCCCGGCGAGAGGTCCCCCATTTCGCGGGGCGCTGGCAGCCTTGAGACTGTGGGCACGGTCCGGGTGGTCCACCTCTCGGGCGACCCCTACGAAATGGGGCTGCAGCAGGGGCGACTGCTGAGCGAGTCTATCCGCGAGCTTGTCAGTCAGTACCTCTACGGCCGTCTGGTCAAGTCGGGCGCCCAGCATTTTTGGATGCTCGTTCAGTCGCGGCTCACCGAGCCCCGGCTGCCGCCGAGCATCCGCAGCGAGCTACACGGCATAGCTGACGGCGCTGGTTTGTCGTACCGGGACGTGTTGCTGCTGAATACGGTACCGGACCAGCTTGCTCTGGCCCATACGCTGCCTGACGCGTCGTTGCTGCGCGGGCTCTTCTCCCCTTCCCTGCCGCTGACCGGCTCGCTATCACTCTGCACCTCCTTTGTTGGCTGGGGTAGCGCGACTGACAATGGACAACTTCTGCTGGGACATAACGTCGAAAACGCAGAGGGGGACGTGCTGCGTGATCAACTGGTGCTCGTGGTTCGGCAGCCCAGGTCCTCGGCTGCCACCGTGAGTTTGGGACTGGCGGGGAGCGTGGGCATTTGGGCCGGTATGAACGAGCGGTCTCTGGCTGTGACCCTGGCGTCGTCCCCTTCGGTTGACGTCAAGTCGGTCGGGCAGCCCCTGCCCATCCTGTTGCGCATGTCGCTCGAGACGAGCGGTGACCTGGAGACGTTGGTTGGCTCTGTCGTGTCCGCGGATCGGCAGTACGGAGGGAACGTGATCGCCGCCGACGGCAAGGCGCCGAGGGCTGTGGCCATTGAACTCTCGGCACACCAGTATGCACTGTTCGACGGCGCAGCGCATGGCGGGGAATTGGTGCGCACGAACCACTTTGTCGATTCAGAGCTGTCAATCACGCAGGCAAGTGCAGTGGATGACGGCGTGAAGCGGGCCAGCCAGGAGCGGCTTGACCGGGTCACCGACTGGATGGAGCGAAACAATGGCTGGATCGGGGTCGACAAGGCCCTGGCGCAGCTGCTTGACGTCAGCTCCTGGCCAGAAGCCGGGCGCACCGATTCGCGGACGCTGCAGAGCATCCTTTTCGTTCCAGCCGATGCTTGTCTCTGGCTGGCTCAAGACGCTCACAGCTCGCCGGGAACTTATTCGCGGCTGACGTTTGATGAGCTGACTGGCAGAAGAGTGGCACCGTAACGGAGCAGCCTGGGCGCCGGAGTGGCGCATCCTGAGCTGGTCGCTGCGCCTTCTGCGGCGGAGATGGATGCAGGTCAGGCTGCAGCCGCAACCGGGCGAGCCCGCAGGGTAGCGAGGCGCTGACACAGGTCTCGGCGAGCGTGGAATAGCCTCGACTTGACCGTGCCGACGGGGCATTCGAGAATGGAGGATATCTCCTCGAGTGGGAGGTCCTGCAGATAGTACAGGACTACCACTGCTCGATGCTTTGCATCGAGGGCCTCAATGCCGCTGTGCACCGCGGCTTTGACCTCGTTGTTCTCTGATCTTTCTTCGGGCGACAACCCGCGAGCGTTGAACAGGCGGTCGCTGATCTCCTCCAACGGAATGGTCATGCGGGACAGGTAGTTGCGGCGCAGGCGGCTGTAACACAGGTTCACCGTCACGCGATGCAGCCACGGTCCCACGGACGGATCCCCGTGGAGGTGGTTCAGGTGCCGATGGGTGCGCACGAAGCAGTCCTGTAGAACCTCCTCGGCCGCCTGACGGTCGCCAAGGATACCCCAGGCGGTGCGGAACACAGAGTGCTCGTACTTGTGGTACAGAATCTCGAAAGCGTCCAGGCTGCCCTGCTGGGCCTCTGCCAAGAGTTCTTGATCGCTTGACCGGGTGTCCATAGCTTCCCTCGCTCCAGGACGGCGATACCAACGGTGCTCTCTCCCAACTCCATTTCGAATATACCGCACGCTCACCTGCCACGGAAGGGAAATCCAGGGGCAAGTGAGGGACAGCCAGGAGTCGTTCACAGCGCCGTGGGCGCGCCTTTGCGGCGGGATATCCTAGGCGTATCATTACGTGCTACTCGTGCATAAAAGGAGATGAAGAATGAGTGACGCGCCCGCTACGCCAGCCGGCACTGAGAGACGCGAAACCGAGTTGCGAGTTGACCAACTACGCAGGGTGTGCGACCCGACTCAGCTAGGGTTCGACACTACCGAGTCGGTCGAACCCCTGACCAGGATTGTGGGACAGGACAGGGCGTTACGCGCCTTGAGCCTCGGTCTGAGCATGACCCGCGATGGCTTTAACGTCTATGCTTCGGGCTGGCCGGGGACGGGCCGAACCTCAGCGGTGACCGCCTATTTGCGGGAACTTGCCAAAAGCAAACCAGCGCCATCTGACTGGTGCTATGTGAACAACTTTCGCGATCCCTACAACCCCAGGGCGTTGTGTCTGCCTCCGGGGCAGGGACAGGCGTTCAAGGCAGCGATGGGGCGACTTGTTGGCCTGCTCAAGCAGAGGCTGACCCTGGCCTTTGAGAATGACCCGTACATTCGGCAGAGAGACGCGATCAGTGGCTCGTTCGAGCAGCAGCGAGCCGCCGTGTTCGCAAAGGCGGCCGAGGTAGCGCAGGCAAGGGGGTTTGTGCTGCAGTCTACGGGCGGCGGAATGAGGCTGGTCCCGCTGACCGACGGCCGGGTGATGACCGAGGAGGAGTTCAACGCGCTGCCGGAAGACCGGCGCAGGTCAATCATCGGGTCGCGAGGCACGACAGAGGCCGAGGTTGGCGCGATCCTGAGGAATGTGCATCTGGCCGAGACGCAGATGCGAGAGCAACGCGTTGCACTCGACAAAGAAACCTCACTGGCCGCTGTCCAACCGCCTGTAGGTGAACTGCGGCAGCAGTTCCGGCTCATCAAGGGCTTGGGCGCTTACCTCGATGAGGTTCAGGAAGAGGTCCTGCACAACGTCGCACTATTCCGGCCTCCGCAGGAGGACGAAAAACCTGGCGAGGTAGCCGCTCAAAGGGAAGCTGGACCAGACCCCGTGGCCGCGTTCTGGCGTCAGTTCGAGGTGAACCTTCTCGTTGACAACAGCAGCCAGACGAGCGCTCCAGTGATTCGGGAGTTCAACTTGAGTTACGGGTATCTGTTCGGCCGAATCGAGCGCGACGCCGAGTTCGGCGCACTGGTGACCGACTTTACGATGCTTCGTCCCGGTGTCGTGCACAGGGCCAATGGTGGGTATCTGGTCATGGCCATCGAGCGGTTGCTGGCCAACCCAGCCTCGTGGGACGCACTGAGGCGGACCCTGAGAAGCGGGCAGATCACCATCGAGGACACGATCGAACGCAGTGGCGGTGTGCCGGTAAGGAGCGTGCGTCCCCAGGCGATCCCGGCTCGATTGAAAGTGGTTCTGGTGGGGACCCCTGACGTGTATGCCTTCTTGAGCCGCGTCGATCCCGACTTTGGCGAGCTGTTCAAGATCAAGGCCGAGTTCGACATCGAAATGGAGCGCACTGAGACCAACATTCAGGCCTATGCCGGTTTTGCCAGCGCGCTGGTTCGCCGGGAGAGCATGCGCCATCTCAACAGCGCGGCGGTGGCACGACTGGTTGAACATGGTTCGGTACTGGCCGGAGACCAGGAGAGGTTATCGACGCACTTTGCCAGTCTGGCCGACCTGATTCGGGAAGCCAACGAATACGCGGACCAGGCCGGTTCGGACGTCGTGACGGTGGAGGCGATGGACCGGGCGATCCGGGAGCGCGTCGGACGTTCTGACCTCACGCAGCAGCACTTGAGCGAGGCGATTTTGCGGGGCTCGCTGCTCATCGACACTGCCGGCGAGGCAGTGGGACAAGTCAATGGATTGAGTGTGGTCAGCACCGGCGATTACTCGTTTGGCTTTCCCAGCCGCATCACCGCCGCTGTTGGCCAGGGGCGGGATGGAGTGCTGGCCGTTGACCGTGAAGCCGACCTAGATGGACCGATTCACACCAAGGGCGTGCTGATCCTGAGCGGGTATCTGACTCAGAAGTATGCCCACGACAAACTACTGAACCTCTCGGCCAACCTCTCGTTTGAACAGTCGTACACAGAGGTGGATGGCGATAGCGCGTCGTCGGCAGAACTGTATGCTCTTCTGTCTGCCCTGGCCGAGGTGCCGGTGAAGCAGAGCCTGGCCGTGACCGGTTCCGTCAATCAGTGGGGGCAGGTGCAAGCCGTTGGAGGGGTGAATCTCAAGATCGAAGGGTTCTTTGACCTGTGCCGGGCGCGCGGACTCGACGGCACGCAGGGCGTGATTATCCCGGCGGCCAACGTGCCCAATCTGATGCTGAAGGAAGAAGTGCTGCAGGCGGTTCGAGACGGGCGATTCCATGTCTATGCTGTAGGCAACGTCGATCAGGGGATCCGAGTGCTCACTGGTGTCGAAGCCGGCGAGCTGCGGGATGGCCAGTACGCTGACGGTTCGATCCACTTCAGGGTAGATGGCAGGTTGCGTCAATTCAGCCGGGAGTCGCCCTCCGTGCCACCTAAACCTCGCAGGGACGACCGCAGGCGTCGAGCGAGAGAGAGCTAGGGCCGCGTTGCGTCGGGTCCAGTACCAGGCCAGATTGCTCTTACAGGCGCGCCGCAGCTCGCCTCGGTGAGACGTCCGGCGCGGTTTGACAACCAGGACAAGACTGCTATAATTGCCGGCAATAAAGCCGCGCCTGAGGGGCGCGCCTTTTTGTTATGGTGACGGGGCGAACAACCCCTGGCAAGAGAAGTACGGCCGGTCCTGGCTGGGGCTTGGTCGTGAGTACGAGGAGGACTGAGGCTTCCATGACAGAGACGACATATCTAACGGCAGAAGGGCGGCGCAAGCTGCAGGAAGAACTCGACCATCTGCGCACCGTACGCCGACCGGCTGTGGCCAGGCAAATCCATGAGGCCAAGGAAGGCGGCGACATCATGGAGAATGCTGGCTACGACGAGGCCAAGAACGAGCAGGCGTTCGTTGAGGGGCGCATTATGACTCTGGAGGCGCTGCTCAACCAGGTGCAGATCATCAGCGAGGGTAGCCAGGGCGAGGTCGTCTCGCTGGGCAGCAAGGTGACCGTGGCCGAAGAGCGCGGCGATGCCGAGGTGTTTAACATCGTCGGCAAAGCCGAGGCGGATCCGGGGAAGGGCCGCATTTCCAACGAGTCTCCGCTAGGTCGGGCACTAATGGGTCGTCGCAAGGGTGAGAAGGTGACCGTGCAGGCGCCCGACGGGCCCGTGGTTTTTCGTATCCTCAAGGTCGGATAGACGAGGTGAACTGACGTGTCAGAAGCTACAGACGGAGCTGCGGGGCGTCCCGGAAGCGATGAGCGAGAACGAAGGATAGAAAAGCTCGCGCTACTGCGCCAGGCGGGGATCGATCCCTATCCGGCCCGGTCTGACGTTACTCACAGTGCTCTGCAGGTGGTAGAGGCATTCGCTGCAGCAGAAGCTGGTGCAGGCACGGGAGAACACCCCGCGAGCGAGGTGGCTGTGCGCACAGCCGGAAGGCTGACCTCGATTCGCGTGATGGGCAAGGCCAGTTTTGCTCACCTCGTGGATGGAACCGGCAAGGTACAGATCTATATCCGTCAGGATGAGGTAGGCGAGGAAAGCTACGACCGATTCATCAAGCTGGTTGATCTTGGTGACATAATCGGCGTGGCCGGCGCCGTGTTCCGCACGAGGACCGGCGAGATCACTGTCCGCGTTGGCCAGTGGTCCCTGCTGGCCAAGACCTTGCGCCCGCTGCCCGAGAAGTGGCACGGCCTGACCGATGTCGAGGTGCGTTACCGGCAGCGGTACCTGGACCTGTTGACCAACGAACGGGCCCGCAAGACGTTCATTGTGCGTACCCGCCTTGTCTCGGCCATTCGGCGCTATCTCGACGAGCGGGGCTTTCTGGAAGTGGAGACCCCGGTGCTGCAGCCCATCTACGGTGGCGCTGCGGCTCGCCCCTTCGTGACCTTTCACAACGAGCTCGGAGCCAATCTGTTCCTGAGGATTTCCGACGAGTTGTACCTCAAGAGACTCATCATTGGCGGCCTGGACCGGGTGTATGAAATCGGCCACGACTTTCGCAATGAGGGTGTGTCCACCCGGCACCACCCCGAGTTTACCATGCTCGAAGTGTACCAGGCTTATGCAGACTATAACGACATGATGCGCCTGACCGAAGAGCTCTATTTCGCTGTGGCGCAAGAGGTGCTGGGCACCGGCAAAATCACGTTCGGCGGGAATGAGATTGACCTCACGCCGCCGTGGCGCCGGGTATCGATGCGCGACGCAATTCTTGAAAAGACCGGGATCGACATCCAGCAGGCGAACACCCTGCCTGCGCTGCGCCAGGAAATTGCATCTCACGGGTTGACGGTTGAGCCCAAGCACAACTGGGGCAAGCAGGTGGAGGAGCTCTTTGATGCCACTGTGGAACCCGGGCTGATTCAGCCGACCTTTGTGCTCGATCATCCCGTTGAGATCTCGCCGCTGGCCAAACGTCGCGCCGACACGCCTGAGCTGGTCGAGCGCTTTGAGTTCTGGATCGCGGGGCAAGAATCAGGCAATGCCTTCAGTGAGCTGAATGACCCCATCGATCAGCGTTCTCGCTTTGAGAACCAGGGTCAGCAGCAAAAGGCCGGAGACGAAGAGGCCCATCCGATGGACGAGGACTGGATCCGCGCTCTTGAACACGGCATGCCGCCAACCGGCGGGCTGGGCATTGGCATCGACCGTATGACGATGCTCTTTACCGACAACACGTCTATCCGCGAGGTGATACTCTTCCCGGCTCTCAGGAGCAAAGCGGGCGAGTAGATGCCAGGGACAGGTTCTGAGGGCGGTCGCACGCACTTGGCGTCACGCTCGCGATTGATTGCTCTCGCTCTCTCTGTTGCGGCATTGATGGTCGGCTGCAGCCTGGTCGATTCATGGCTGCCGGGCGTGTTGGTCAGGCCCACGCCCACGGCCACTTCCACTGCCACGCCGACACACACCAGCACTTGCACGCCCACCCTCACTCCGACGGCCACGGTGCTCCCCACACCGGAACCACTGCACCTGTTCGTGCAGTTCGACCCCTCGCCAGCCCGTCAGGGCGACACTGTGCTCATCAACCTCTCTGCCAATCGCCGCTTCAGAGTTGCTGGAAGCCTGGGGGGCAGGCCGCTTCACTTCGTCTTGCGCGGCGAAGGTGAGGTGTCGGAAGCGGCGTGGGCGGTGGTGGGCATCGCGGTCACCGAGCTGCCGGGTGATTTGCCTCTGCAACTCCAGGTAGTGGATGACCTGGGCAGGGAGTCTGCCGTCTCGGTCAACCTGACCGTGGAGGCGGCTGACCTGGGTGCGGAGGTCATCAACGTTCCCCCGGACAAGCAGGAGCTGCTGGAATCACCAGCATCAGCCGAGGAAGCCAGGCTGCTCCGCGATCTCTACCAGGGTTGGACGCCTGAGCGATACTGGGAAGGCCGCTTTGTCTGGCCGCATCTTGGCGCGGTCACCTCTGGATTTGGGATGGCCCGCGTCTACAACGACGGGCGCCGCAGTAGCTACCATGGAGGAGTCGACATCTCCGGCGACGTTGGCATGCCCGTGTCGGCGTCGGCAGCGGGGCGGGTGGTGCTGGCCAGGGAGCTTCAGGTGCACGGCGGAGCGATTGTCATCGACCACGGCCTGGGCGTGTATTCGGCGTATTACCATCTGTCGGCCATCGCCGTCGCTGTGGGCCAGGCGGTCAATCAAGGGGATGCCATCGGTCGGGTGGGGAACACCGGCCTGTCAACCGGCGCGCATCTGCACTGGGAGATGTCGGTGGGCGGCGTTCTAGTCGACCCCCGCGAATGGGCCGCCCGCGACATTCCGAGCAAAGGTATGCGCCAGTAGCGGTTCTGGAGGCACAGCGTGGAGACCAAGTCATTCCCCTACAAGACGAGCCCTCTGAACCTGGGGCACCGGGGTGCGCAGAAGGTGGCCCCCGAGAATACACTGGCTGCGTTCGAGCGTGCGCGCGTTATGGGTGCGGACGGTGTGGAGTTGGACGTGCAGCTCTCTGCGGACGGCGCGCTGATCGTCATGCACGACTTTAGGGTCGAGCGCACGACCAACGGGCAGGGGGCAGTGAAGGAGCTCAAGCTCGACTACCTGCGCGGTCTGGATGCAGGTGGATGGTTTTCGCCCGAGTTCCGCGGCGAGCGTGTGCCGACGCTCGACGAGGTGCTGGACTGGGCCGGTGACGCCATGCTCTTGAACATCGAACTCAAGTCCTTCAGCCTGAGAGGTGATGGGCTTGAGCAGAAGGTGATCGAGGCGGTACGCCGGGAGCAGCTACAGGGCAGGGTGATCCTGTCGTCCTTCAATCCCTTGAGTCTAATACGTGCCAAACGCATTGCCCCGGAGATCAGCATCGGCTTGCTCTATGCCAGTGACCTGCCACTGCCCTTGAGAAGGGCCTGGCTGAGGCCGGTGGTTCGCCCCAATGCTCTACACCCGCAGTGGAGGATGGTCAGCGATCCCTATATGACCTGGGCACGCCGAGCTGGCTATCGCGTCAACGTCTGGACAGCGGACGAGTTCCGCGATCAGCAGCGGCTGACCGAACTTGGCGTAGACGCGATCATCACCAACCGGCCAGATACGCTGGCGGCACTGCTGAAACGGCCCTAGATACGGCGTTTGTTCAGCGCCCCGGACCTCATCGGGGCGGTGGTTCCAGAATCACCACCGGCACGTGGCACTTTTTCTGAAAGGCCTCGGCGTCGGCCCTGGCGCCAATGATATCCCCCCAGTGCATCGGAACGGCCACCTGCGGTTTGATTCTGTTGGCCGCGTCAGCGGCTTCGGCCGCGTTCATGGTGTACTTGCCACCCACCGGCAGGAGAGCTACGTCCACCTGCAGTCCGGCCATCTCGGGGATGACATCAGTATCTCCAGCGTGGTAGATGCGCCTGTCGCCGATGGTTAGTACAAAGCCGACGTGGCCAGCAGATTGGGGATGGAACTGCTTGGCCGGATTGTACGCAGGAACAGCGGCCACGGTGATCCCCATGACCTGCATCTGATCTCCGGGCTTGACCACGCGCACGTCGCCCTTTAGCTGGGCTGCTACCTGCTGGATGGTGACGATGACCGTGCCTGGCTTGCGCAGCTTTTCCACATCTTCTGGAGAAAAGTGGTCACGGTGTTCGTGCGTAATCAGGATCAGGTCCGCTTTTTCCGCCTGGTTCAGTTTCCACGGGTCGATGTATACCACCGCGTGCGGTGCAGTGATCCGAAAGCTATCGTGACCCAACCAGGTGATGCCTTTCAGTAGGTCCGCCATGACACACCTCCCTCCCAGTTGCTGCTTCATTATACCCGAGCGCGGTGCGGCCTGGCAACACCCTGGCGCTGAGGTGCGTTTGCCCGAAGGATTGGCTGTGGTATAATTGGTCGCCAATCGCCCATATCATCCCTGGCCAGTGGCCGGACTCGCAAGGAGGAAGCATGGACCTGGCTCTGAATGAAGAGCACCAGATGGTGCGCAAGATGGTGCGCGAGTTTGCCGAGAAAGAGATCGCACCGCGGATCAAGGAGCTGGACCGCCAGCAGGAATACGACCGCGGCATATTGACCAAGCTGGGGCAGCAGGGCATCCTGGGTATCTGCATCCCGGTTCGCTACGGCGGTGCCGGCATGGACTATATCTCGCTGGCCATCGCCTGCGAAGAGCTCGAGCGGATCGACACGTCGGCCAGAGTGGCCATGTCGGTCCACGTCGGGCTGAACAGCCTTACTCTTCTCCAGTGGGCCACCGAGGAGCAGAAGCAAAAGTACCTCGTGCCTCAGGCCATGGGGCAGAAGATCGCTACCTATGCGCTCACCGAACCAAACGCCGGTTCCGATGCCGTGGGCATTCAGACTACCGCGAAGAAAGAAGGGGATCACTGGGTCCTCAACGGCGAAAAGATGTGGATCTCGCTGGCCGACGTGGCTGACAACTTTGTCATCATCGCCTGGTCGGATGCCGAAAAGAAGCGCCAGCGCGACCACAGCGGCATGACGGCCTTTATCGTTGAGCGCAGCTTTCCGGGCGTCACCACGGGCAGTATCCACGGCAAGCTGGGGGTGCGGGCGGGGAACACCGGCAGCATTACCCTTACCGAATGCATCGTGCCCGCGGCCAATGTGCTGGGTTTGGAAGGCGAGGGGTTCAAAATCGCCATGGCCGCCCTCGATGGCGGGCGCTACACGGTGGCGGCCGGTGCGGTGGGATTGATTCAGGCCTCGCTTGATGCCTCGGTTCGCTACGCCAACGAGCGACAGGCCTTCGGGGTGCCCATTGGCAGGCATCAGCTCGTGCAGCAGATGATCGCCAGGATGGTGGCGCGACTGGACACCGGGCGGCTGCTGGTCTACCAGGCCGGCTGGCTGAAGAACGAAGGCAAGCGCAACACTCGCGAGACTTCGCTGGCGAAATGGGTCAACTGCGACGGCGCATTTGAGTCAGCGAACGACGCGGTAGAAATCCACGGCGCCTACGGCTACTCTGATGAGTACGATGTCGAGCGCTACCTGCGCAACTCGCGCGGCGCCGTAATCTATGAGGGCAGCAGGGAGATCCATCAGCTCGTTCAGGCGTCCTATGCGCTGGGTTATCGTGAAGACAAACCCTTACGCTGTGAGCTGCCGAAGTACGACGCGGCGGAGTGGCAGAGGGAACACTAGCAGCGGCAAGAAGCCGGCGGAAGCCGGTTGATGCGAGACTTCAACCTTGGGACAAGGAGGTCTATTCGTTGAACATCATTGTCTGCATCAAACAGGTGCCGGATACTACCGAGGTCAAGATCAATCCCGAGACTGGCACCCTCATTCGCGAGGGAGTACCCTCTATCGTCAACCCCTTTGACATGTACGCCATAGAGGAGGGGCTCCGCCTCAAGGAGAAGCACGGCGGCAAGGTGACCGTGATCTCGATGGGCCCTCCGCAAGCCAAAGAAGCGCTCAAGGAGGCGGTGGCCATGGGCGCCGACGAGGCGATCCTGCTCTCGGACCGCTCCTTCGCCGGCTCGGATACCTGGGCCACCGCTTACACCCTCGCTCAGGCCATCAGGAAGCTCGGCCAGGTTGACGTAATCCTGTGTGGAAAGCAAGCCATCGACGGCGACACCGGTCAGGTTGGGCCGGGCATCGCGCGGCAGTTGGGAATCAACCAACTGACCTATGTCTTCAAGATCCTCAAGCTGGATCCGGAAACGCGTGCCCTGGCAGTGGAGCGGCTGCTGGAAGAAGGACGCGAGGTGGTGGAAACGCAATTGCCTGCTCTGCTGACCGTGGTCAAAGATATCAACCAGCCGCGCTACCCAACTTTTCTAGGCATCAGGCGCGCCACCAAGCTGGAGATCCCGGTCTGGGGGGCCGCCGATTTGCCTGCTACCGATGCGACCAAGCTTGGGCTGAAAGGCAGCCCGACTCAGGTGGTCAAGGTCTTTAGTCCTCCCAAGCGTGAAGGCAAGGTCGAGATGATCACGGGCGACACAGTGGACGAAGCCGCGGCGGCGCTGGTAGACAAGCTGCTGGCCGAGAAGGTCATCTAGGGAGGACACCATGGCACTCTTGGAGATCAATCGCGAGGAATGCATTGGCTGCGGCGCCTGTGTCGATGCCTGTCCGTTCGGCGCTCTCAGGCTGGTCGACAACATCGCCGAGGTTGATGACAAATGCACCGCCTGTGGCGCTTGCCTTGAAGTGTGCCCGGTGAGCGCACTGTCGTTGCCGGAACGTCCTCAGGCCAAGGAGGAAGGCCTGGCCGGCTACCAGGGTGTGTGGACCTGGGTGGAGCAGTTTCAGGGTCAGGCGTGCAGCATCTCCTGGGAGATGCTGGGCCAGGGCAGAAAGCTGGCCGATCAGCGCAAGACCAGCCTGACCGCCTGCGTACTGGGGCACAACGTGGAGCATATCGGCCGTGAGGCCATCGCCTACGGCGCAGACCGGGTGTTTCTCATTGACGATGCAACGCTGGGGGTGTACCGGACTTTGCCCTATGCGGACGCTCTGGTCAAGCTTGTGCGCCAGTTCAAGCCAGAGATCTTTTTGCTGGGCGCGAGCTCGCGCGGTCGGGACCTGGCGGGATCGGTAGCCACGGAGCTGTACACAGGGCTGACGGCTGACTGTACTGGTTTGGATATCGATGAGCAGACGAACCTGCTGCGGCAGACGCGACCCGCCTTTGGCGGGAACATTATGGCCACGATCATCTGCCCCAACTACCGGCCGCAGATGTCGACGGTGAGGCACCGCGTCTTTGAGATGCCTGTTGCCGATGCTGCCCGGCAGGGACAGATCGTGTCTGTTGCGGCGGGTATGGACGAGGGGCAGATCGCCAGCAAGGTAGTAGAGTTCATCACCGAGCAGGGCGAGGTCAATCTGGCTGATGCCAAGATCATTGTGTCGGGCGGGCGTGGTGTCGGTGGACCAGATGGATTCGGACCCATTCGCGAGCTGGCTGAGGTGCTTGGCGGGGCGGTGGGCTCTTCACGTGCGGCGGTCGATGCTGGCTGGATCCCCTACGCCCACCAGGTAGGCCAAACGGGGCGCACCGTGCGGCCTGATTTGTACATCGCGTGCGGCATCTCCGGGGCGGTACAGCATCTGGCCGGAATGGGTACGGCCAAGGTCATCGTGGCCATCAACAAGGATCCCGAGGCGCCGATCTTTTCGATGGCCAACTATGGCATCGTCGGCGACCTGTTCCAGCTCGTGCCGGCGCTGACGGCGCAGTTCCGCAAGAAACTGCACCAGTAGAATGGGCGGCCCGGGCCAGGCGTGGGCGCCTGACGCCAGGCGAGCGAGCCATTTCAAGCTCGGAGGAGCAGTGGTGATCAAGACGGATCTGTGGCAAGACCTGCCAACGGGTGAGCACGCTCCGGAAGTGGTCTATGCCGTGGTGGAGATTCCGCGCGGGCATCGCAACAAGTACGAGTACAACAAAAAGCTCGGGGTGATCCATTTGAGCAGGGTACTGTTCAGCCCGATGCATTACCCCGGAGACTATGGCTTTATCCCGCAGACCTGTGCCGACGACGGCGACCCCCTCGACATTCTGGTCATGGTTACCGAGCCGACCTTCCCCGGCTGTGTGATTGAGGTTCGGCCGATCGGGGTGTTTCATATGCTGGACAACCGGGAAGGCGACGAGAAGATCCTGGCTGTCCCTGCCGCTGATCCCCTGTTCGGGCAGTATGACTCGATCACCGACGTGCCCAAGCACTACCTGGCTCAAGTGAGCCACTTTTTCGAGACCTACAAACAGCTCGAGGGAGTGCATGTGCAGGCACTGGACTGGGAAGACGTGGATGCGGCCAGGGCGGTCATTCGCGAGTGCTGCGAGCGTTACAAGCGCATCTATGGCCCAAAATGAGCCCCGCGTGGAGCGGCTGCTGCGAGAGCACGGTTGAGCCAACGGCATCCAGCCAGAGCCGGGTGAGCCAGGGAAGAGGCGGCCGGTGCCTGGTTAGGCGCGGGTTCGAACATCACTAGTCCCCTCGAGAGGCCGAGGCCAGAGAGCGATGACCCGTATCGACATTAGTGACGATTGGTGCAAGGGCTGCCACATCTGCGTGGGCGTCTGCCCTCGCCACGTATTGGAGACGGATGAGAGCAGGTTTGTCCGGGCGTTCCACCCGGTGGTCGTCGTCCGGCCGGAGGACTGCACAGGCTGCCTGCTCTGTGAGCTGCTGTGCCCGGACCTGGCTATCACCGTCGAACGCAAGGCCCAGAGGCAGGAAGCGTGACCGGTCAGCCCCTGATCGCCGTGCCCAGTGTGCTCAAGCCCGGTCGGTACTTTATGCAGGGTGACGAGGCCTGCGCCGAGGGCGCCATCGCCGCTGGCTGCAACTATTACGCTGGTTACCCCATTACGCCGGCCTCCGAGATCATGGAGCACCTCTGCCGTCGCTTTGCCCGACTCCCCGGCCGTGTGTTCGTGCAGATGGAAGATGAGATCGCCTCTATCGCTTCAGTCGTTGGCGCCTCCTGGGCGGGAGCACGGGCGATGACTGCGACCTCCGGGCCCGGCCTCAGTCTGATGCTGGAGAACATCGGCTATGCCATCATCACCGAGACGCCCTGCGTGGTGGTTGACGTGCAGCGTGCCGGTCCCAGCACAGGGCAGGCCACCCGACCGGCGCAGGGCGATGTGATGCAGGCGCGCTGGGGTGCGCACGGCGACTACGAGATCATCGTGATCTCGCCCTGGTCCGTGCAAGAGTGCTACGAAGAGACGGCCCGTGCCTTCAACCTCGCCGAACGGTTCCGCCTGCCAGTGCTGCTGCTGATGGACGAGGCAGTAGGTCACCTCAGAGAAAACATCACCGTGCCGACGGAGACACCATTCTTCACGCGGGTGAAGGGCATCGATCAGCCTCCTTTTGGCGAGGCGGAAGTGCCGCCAATGCCGGCTTTCGGCGAAGGCGCCAGGCTGCTGGTGACTGGCTCGACGCACGATGCGTGGGGCTACAGGCGCACTTCCAGCCCGGAAGCGCAGTCGACACTCGTCGAGCGCCTCGCAGGCAAGGTGCTCAATCACACCGGTGAGATCGAGCGCACCTGCTGCCACCTTTGTGACGAGCGAGAGCTGGACATCCTGCTCATCGCCTACGGCTTTACCGCGCGCAGCGCGCTGGGCGCCGTTCGCCAGGCGCGAGCTGACGGCATCAAAGCAGGCCTGCTGCGGCTGACTACTCTGTGGCCGTTCCCGGCCCAGGTCGTACGCAGTATCGCTCAAAGGGCGCAGGTCGTGCTGGTGCCGGAGATGAATCGCGGGCAGATGCTGCGCGAGGTGCAGCGCGAGGTGCCGGCAGCCAGAGGCTATCACCGCACGGACGGAGAAGTCATCACCATGCCAGAGCTTGTGGCCGCAGCCAAAAAGGAGCTGGGCCGGTGAGAGAGCAACCACGTTCGCCTGCCAGGGGAGCCCAGCCTGGTGCTGGCTCTACGGCTTCGATTCGCCGCTACCTTCGGGTGGATGCGATGCCCACTCCGTTTTGTGCTGGCTGTGGTCACGGCATCCTGATGGCAGCCATTCTGCGCGCGGTAGACGAGCTGGGGCTCGACTTCTCACGGATGCTGTTTGTGTCGGGGATCGGCTGTGCCGGGTGGATTCCCAGTCCGCACTACAGCGCCGATACACTGCACGTGACCCACGGTCGACCGGTTGCCTTCGCCACGGGGGCCAAGCTATTCAATCCCGGGCTCAAGGTGGTAGTCATCGGAGGCGATGGTGACATTGCCTCCATCGGGGGCAATCACCTGATCCACGCCGCCCGGCGCAATGTCAACCTCACCGTGATCTGCGCCAACAACTTGATCTACGGCATGACCGGCGGCCAGGTGACCCCGACCACTCCGCAGGGGGCGCGGACGCTGACGACCCCGGCGGGCAATCCAGAGCCTCCCTTTGATCTGGCGCGACTGGTTGCGGCAGCGGGTGCCACCTATGTGGCGCGTTACTCAGTCTGGCACATACGTGCCCTGATCGCCTCGCTGCGGCGGGCGCTCGCGCACAGCGGGTTCGCCTTTGTCGAGGTGCTCAGCATGTGCCCCACCCAGTACGGCCGACGCAACAGCAATCCGACGGCGTTGGGCATGCTGCGCGGGTTCAGAGAGAACTGCGTGTCGCTAGAGAAAGCCAGGTCGATGGCGCCGGCCGAGCTCGTGGGCAAGACCCTCATCGGCGAGTTCGTTGGGGGTTCGGGGAGCCGCGAGTCCGCGTCTGGGGCAACGTGACTAGAAGGTAGTGCTCAGGGCTGGCCCTGCACCTGCGCGGGGGGATCTCCGTACAGCCGGCTGATGACCGCACGACCCCGTAGGCCTCGGGCGAACTGGACAAACGAGGTGGCTTCGGAGCTCGCCGCTGGCAAGGTCGCCAGGACCAGCGGGCGGATAATGCCATAGCTGCCTTTCTGCAGGCTCTCTCTGGATGGGTCGGCCCCATCGATGCGCACCACGGCGACACCGCTGGTAACCCACCCCAGAGACACATAGCCGATTGCCTGGCTGTGCTGTGCCACATAGTCCACCACGGCCTGGCTGGCCGGCATGACCACTGCCCCTGAGCTGACCGGAAAGCCAGACATCACTCGTTCTTCGAGGACCGTTCTGGTGGCCGAGCCCTCCTCGCGGCTGAGTGGCACTACCTCGCCGGCGACACCTCCCAACTGCGCCCAGTCGGTGATGCGCCCCTGGAACAACTTGCGCAGGGTGAACGAATCCATCTCCCGTACCGGGTTGTGCTCGTTGACAACCACCGCGATGGCATCGGTGGCAATGGCGTAGGCGTTCAGCAGGCGTCTGCCCGTGCGGCTGTCCAGGGCCTCGTCTGTGTCCAACTCCCGCGATACCATGGCCAGATCTGCCTGACCCCGGCGGAGTAGTTCCAGGCCTGAGTCTGAGCCAACCGCTAGCACCTCGCAGGTCACTTGCAGATGCTCGTGAGTGTAAGCCGCGCAGAGCTCGCGCGCCAGCGGCACCATAGAGGTTGAGCCGGCGAGACGAAGCAGAACGGCGGATGAGTCCTTCTGTGGCGCCAGCGCGGACGTGCCGCAACTCTGGGTGGCGAGAGCCATGGCGAGAAGCAAGACGAAGAGCGAACTAGTGGGACGGGGCATCTCGAGCGCAGCCTACCTTACAAAGGTGAGCACCAGGGCAACCATTCCGGCAATCCAGCAATAGACGGCAAACACGGTCAGGCTTCGCCGCCGCACTTCTGCCAGCAACCAGCGAATGCAGAGTGTTCCACTGACAAATGCCGCGACAAAGCCAGCGGCGAGCGGCACGATGGTGGCACCCGCGTCGCCTGCGCCGAGGAGCTTGATCGCCTGCAGCAGGCCAGCGGCCAGAATGATCGGGATGGACAGCAGAAAAGAGAACCTGGCAGCGGACTCGCGCTTTAGCCCGGCTAGCAGGCCAGCACCGATGGTCGCGCCAGAGCGAGAGATGCCCGGCGCGATGGCGCAGCCCTGGGCAAGGCCGATGAACAGTGCCTCCCACAGGGTGAGCTGCTCGACCTGCTTCACTCGGCGCCCCAGGCGCTCTGCGATCACCAACCAGACGCCAGTCAGCAACAGGAACAGCGCTACCCAACGAGGACTGCCGAACAAGGCTTCGAATTGGTCTTGCCAGAGCAGGCCCATCAGCCCAGCAGGGATGGTGGCCAGGATGACCCACCAGGCAACCCTGGCCTGAGAGGATTGCTCAGGAGTCACCGGTTTCGCCTGGCCAGGGGCGTGACCAATGCGCGATAGAGCGGCGCTCAAGGTGGCCAACGAGCCCGCAATCAATCCAATCAGGTCGCGCCACAACACAGAGACAACCGCCAGCAGGGTGCCCAGGTGCAGCACGGTGTCAAAGGCCAGGCCAGGGCTGGGCCAGCCGAGCGCCCACGGTACCAGCACCAGATGTCCGGAGCTGCTCACCGGCATGAACTCGGTTGCTCCCTGGAGGATCCCCAGGAGGATGGCTTGAATGATGTTCACAGACGGCCTTTCTGCCCAGATTGGTCGAGCCGGAGCTGGCCTGTGGTGATAGCCACAGCCGCCAGATCAGTCGCCAGAGCCAACCGCTGAGTCGGCTTGTCCGCGGTGTCTGCCGCTGGTAGATCCTCTCCGTTCGCGACGCTGGGTGAGGTTGTCTCGGCGCTGCGCTTCGTCGGCCACGGGCACGTAGCTGCGCGCAAAGTCCGCTTTCAGTTCAGAGAACGTGCCCGACAGGATGGAGCCGCGTATGCGACGCATCAGATCGAGCAAAAAGTGCAGGTTGTGCAGAGTATTGAGCCTGAGACCAAGGATCTCGTCCGCTTTGTACAGGTGATGCAGGTAGGCGGCAGAGAAGCGCTGGCAGGTGTAGCAGGTGCAGCCTTCCTCGATCGGTCCGCAGGCCTCGGCGTAGCTCGCGTTACGCAGGTTGATGCGGCCGCGGGAGGTGAAGAGCGCCCCGTTGCGAGCGAGTCGGGTGGGCAATGCACAGTCAAAGATGTCGATGCCGCGCTCAACGCCCGAGAAGAGGTCCTCGGGAGAGCCAACGCCCATCAGGTAACGCGGTTTGTCCGGAGGCAGAAGGGGAACCGTCCAGTCCAGCATCTCCAGTGTCTTGGCTTTGGGCTCGCCCACGCTCAGTCCGCCGATTGCGTAGCCCGGCAGGTCGAGCCGCGAGAGGAACCTGGCGCTCTGCTCGCGGAGATCCGCGAACACCCCGCCCTGGACGATCCCGAACAACGCCTGATCGGCACGCGTCTGCGCTTTCTGGCAGCGCTCTGCCCAGAGGTGGGTGCGCTGCAGAGCGATTCGGTTGTAGCCATAGTCGATCGGGTCAGGGCATTCGTCAAAGGCCATGATAATGTCGGCTCCAAGCTGCTCCTGGACCTCGACCGACTTTTCTGGAGAGAAAAAGTGCTCGGCTCCATCGATATGCGATCGAAAGGTGACTCCCTCGTCAGAGACCTTGCGCAGGCCGGCCAGACTAAACACCTGGAAGCCGCCGCTGTCGGTGAGGATCGGCCCCGACCAGCCCATGAACTCGTGTAGGCCGCCGAACCGGGCAATCAGCTCGGGCCCGGGCCGGAGGTACAGATGGTAGGTGTTTGCCAGAATGAGGCGTGCCCCGAGCTGAGTCAGCTCATCTGGAGTCAAGGTCTTGACCGTGGCCTGCGTGCCAACCGGGGCAAAGACTGGCGTCGGAATGTCACCGTGCGGCGTTGAGAACACCCCGGCGCGCGCGCCAGAGCTCTCGTCCTGCTCTTTGATAACGAACTTGAATGGTGTAGGCATACCCGTTTCAAGGGATAGAAGTGGCGCGGCTGGTGCTAATGCGCCGCGGTCGGGCCATCGCCCGCCGGCAGGCCCTCGCGGAGGAGGCTTAGCATTGCCTGAATATGCGGGAACATCACCGTGTCGTGCTCGAGGAAGGGCACCCGCGCGCGGATGGCGTCAAAGGCCGGCCTGGTGCCCTTGCCCATTTGGAGACCGGTGGATTCCTGACGACGGAAGTCAATGCCCTGTGCCGCACACAGCAGCTCGATGGCGACGATGGTCTCCACGTGCTCGACCACCAGCAGCGCCTTGCGCGCGGCGACCGTGCCCATGCTCACGTGGTCCTCAGTGTTGGCTGAGGTTGGAATCGAGTCGGCTGATGCCGGATGAGCCAGGACCTTGTTCTCGGAGGCCAGAGCGGCGGCCGTGTACTGCAGCATCATCAGCCCGGAGTGCAGGCCGCTGTGCCTGGCCAGGAACATGGGCAGAACGCCTCCATTGCTGGACGAGTCGAGGAGCCTGGCGATGCGGCGTTCGGAGATGTTACCCAGGTCAGTGAGGGCGAGGGCCATCAGGTCGGCGGCCAGCGCCACCGGTTCACCGTGGAAGTTGCCCCCCGACAAGGCCAGGTCGACCTCGCCGTCCTGGAAAATGAGCGGGTTGTCCGTGGCCGAGTTCAGCTCGACCTGCAGCACGCGCTCTACGTGGTCCAGTGCGTCGCTGATTGCCCCGTGAACCTGCGGCGCGCAGCGCAGGGTATAGGCGTCCTGCACGTCGGTGCTGGTGGCTTCGCGAAGGAACTGGCTGCCTTCAAGGAGACTTCTCAGGTGCTCGGCGCATGATACCTGACCGTGGTGAGGACGCGCCGCATGCAGGCGGGCATCGAAGGCGAGGATGGTTCCGTGCAGCGCCTCCAGACTCATCGCGGCCGCAGTATCGGCGCTGCGCAGGAGCCTCCTGGCGCGGTCGAGGGCCAGGCAGGAGATCGCAGTCATCAGGCTGGTGCCGTTGAGCAGGGCCAACCCTTCCTTGGCTTGAAGGGAGACGGGCTGCATTCCCACCTCGTGCAGAGCCTGCACTCCGGACATCCTCTGGCCGTCCACAATTGCTTCTCCCAGGCCAATCAAGACCAGTGCCATGTGGGCCAGCGGAGCCAGGTCACCACTGGCCCCGACAGATCCCTGAGACGGAACAACCGGGTGTACCCCGCGGTTGAGCAGCTCCAGCAGTGCCTGCAGCGTCTCCGGCCGAATGCCAGAGTAGCCTTTGGCCAGCGCATTGGCCCGAACCAGCATCATCGCCCGGACGGTTGGCTCAGGGAGCAGAGGGCCAACGCCAACCGCGTGGCTCATCAGCAGGTTTCGCTGCAGCTCTGCGGTTTCGCTTGAGGCGATGAGTTTGCTCTTGAACGCCCCAAAGCCGGTGGTGATGCCATAGACAGTGCGACCCGCCGACACCATTCTCTCCACGGATTGACGCGATGCCACGATGCGCGAAATGGCGTCCGGGGCGATGGACACGCGGAACGAGCCAGCTCGCTGACCGGCGTCGGCCACCTGAACGACGGTGGAGATGTCCAGGTTTTCGCCATTGAGGAGGATTTCGCGCATCTCTGTACCTCGCACTCTGTGCCTGGGAGTGGAAGACCGCACCGAGTTGTGCCAATGCCGGCCCCTGAGGCGGCCTTGTTCGGGTGGCCAGTCGGACGGTTCAACCCGACGGGTATTGTCGCCTAGATGAGGGACCCTGTCAAACGCCGTCTAGCCCGTGGCAGCCTGCTGCATTTGGCGAACGTCTCTGCTGGAGGTAGAATGCGAGCCGGCGTCCACCGGAGGCGAGGTCGGCTCGGAAGATCGGACAGACGCCGTGACCAAACACAGGAGGCCTGTATGACAGCAACGAAGCAACGGATTCCAGGCAAACGCGCCACAGCTCTGGTAACGCGCGATGAAGCCGTGATGTCCCCTTCCTACACGCGCTCCTACCCGTTCGTGATGGATCATGGCAAGGGCAGCCTGGTCTGGGATGTGGATGGCAACCGGTTTATCGATTTCACTTCCGGTATCGGCGTGACCTCGACCGGGCACAGCCACCCCGAAGTGGTCCAGGCGATCAAAGACCAGGCCGACAAGTTCCTGCACATGTCTGGCACGGACTTTTACTACCAGGTTCAGATCGAGTTGGCGGAAAAGCTCGGCAAGCTGGTACCCGGCGACTATGCCAAGCAGGTGTTCTTTACCAACTCGGGTACCGAGTCGGTGGAGGCGGCATTCAAGTTGGCGCGATACTCCACAGGCTGCAGCAGGATGATCGCCTTTATCGGCGCTTTTCACGGACGAAGCATGGGTGCGCTTTCGCTCACGGCATCCAAGTACGTGCAGCGAGCCGGCTTTTCCCCCCTAGTTCCAGGCGTAACCCACGTTCCGTACGGCTACTGCTATCGCTGCGCTTACAACCTCACCTACCCTTCCTGCGACGTCTACTGCGTCAAGTACATCGAAGACACCCTCTTCCGTCGGTTGGTCTCACCCGAAGAGGTCGCAGCGGTCTTTGTCGAACCGATTCAGGGCGAGGGTGGCTACGTTGTGCCACCGCAACTGTATCACCAGCGGCTGAGGGAGTTGACGGACAAGTACGACATCCTGCTGGTGGACGACGAGATTCAGGCGGGTATGGGGCGTACGGGCAAGATGTTTGCTATCGAGCACTGGGGAATCGTGCCCGAGATCGTAACCATCGCCAAGGGCGTTGCCTCCGGGCTGCCGCTTGGAGCGATGGTGGCCAGCAAGAGACAGATGACCTGGCACCCGGGCTCGCATGGCAACACGTTCGGCGGCAACCCGGTTTCCTGCGCGGCCGCCCTGGCCACGCTGCGGTTGATCGAAGGCGGCTTTATGCAAAACGCCGCAGTGATGGGGGACCGGTTCATGGAGCAGCTCAAGAGCATGCAGTCGAGGCACAAGTCGATGGGCGACGTGCGTGGGCTTGGCCTGATGGTGGCCACAGAGCTGGTGAAGGACAAGGCCACCAAAGAGCCAGCAGTGGATTTGCGCGAGGCGGTGGTCGAAAAGTGCTTTGAGAAGGGCCTGCTCGTGCTGGCTTGCGGCATGAGCGCGGTGCGCTTTATCCCGCCGCTCAACATCAGCGCGGACCTGGTGGACGAGGGCCTGCGGCTCTTTGAGGAGGCGCTGACCGAAGCCGAGGCGACGACCTAAGTCGTCTAGCGCCAGGTGGCAAACAGGCAGGCGGGGGGCGCAAGCCTCCCGCCTTTTTTCGTGCACAAACCCAGACCAACTGCGCCCTAGCGCAGGTTGATCGAACCCAGCACGACCTCGGCGCGAATGTCCACCCGGCTGGCGGCAGACGCATAGTTGTCGCTGATCCAGTAGCTCCCTGACTGGCTTAGCTGATGGCCGCTGATGTTCAGTGAGCCGAGCAGCCGGGAGGGCCGCAGTTGGATCCCGACTCCAACGGGCGCGAGGATGGTGATCTCGCCTATCGCCGTCTTGACGGTAACGGTGGTGGTTCCCGGTGAATCAGGCAGACTCAGCGTCGTGCTGCCAGTCGCCACGTCCACCTTGACCTGCGATACCTGGAGGCCACGCAGGTCCGCGTCGACCTCACCGGCGGCCAGCTCCACGTCGAGGTCAAGCGGTACACGTCCGTTAAGCTTGACGGTCCACTCATCATTCCAGCCGCCCCCGGGGGCGATGACGGTCGACGCCTGCCTGCTGCGCAGCGTCCACTCGGCCTGGCCGTTGCGGATTTCGAACTTGTCTTCGACCGGGCTGGAGCGTCGGGAATGCTCCAAGCGTGCCTCGACCAGGTTCGGCGAATCACTGACTGGGCCTACCTCGATGGTGCCCGCAGCCATACGCAACCTGATGCGTGCGCTTTCCGCGTCCTGCAGGGCATGGGAGATAGTCTCAGTGCCTGTCGCGGGCCGCTCGGTCGCACTTCCGCCGCGCAGCACCGCATAAGCCACCAGCCCGCCGACGACCGACAGGGCCAGTACTACTCCCAGAAGGTACATCCATCGAGACCGGCTAATGCCGAGCAACACCTCGATCCCGGCGAGAATGAGGATGACGGGCCAATAGCGCCATACGTTCCACCAAAAGTCGCCGGGCAGTCTTCCTAGCTGGTTGAGCAGCAGTACGACACCGATGACGATAAGAATCATCGGGCCGAGGATTCCAGGGCGCTCACCTTTGTTTTTCACAGCCTGCTCCTTTCCGCTTGACGTGGGGCTAGCGCGGGCGAAGGGCCCGGTAGAGCATGACGCCGCCGATCAGGATCAACGCCAGCGCCCAGGCCATCTCCTCTCGGAACCACTGCAGCCAGCCCATCCCATGTGCCAGGGAAACCAGACCGGTCAGGATCAACAACCCTCCCAGCCAGAGAACCCGTTTGCTCGCCGGTTGATCCGGGGCGGCCTTGCCGCCAAAGAGGTTGCTCAGCTCGCGCCCAAAGCCGCGCGCCTGGGCTCCGATGTCGCGAACGTTCTCGCGCATTGTCTGGCCCTGCTCTGCTGAGGGGGATGTCTTTTCTGGCAGGATGATCCAGAGGATGAAGTAGAGCACCACGCCGGAACCACCGGCCAGGGCCAGAAGAACAAACCCGAGCCGTATGAGGGAGGCACTGACACCAAAGTAGTCGGCCAGGCCAGCGCACACGCCGGCGATCATTCCGCGGGATTTGTCGCGATAGAACTCGTTGACCATTTCTACCTCCTGCTTACATTGACAATACGCCAAACCCAGGGTGCAGGTTTCGAATTCAGCCCACGAGGTGAAAACAGTTGTCAGCGCATAAAGCTCCGCTCCAGTTGCGCGGTGCTGAGGCGAATCATGGTCGGGCGCCCGTGAGGACAGGTATAGGGGCTGATCGTCTTTTCCAGTTGCTGGATGAGCTGGCGCGACTCGTCGAGGGTGAGCGTCTGGCCGGCGCGAACCGCGCTGTGGCAGGCAATCACGTCTACCATTTCCTCGACCGCGGTGGCCGGGTCGCGTCCTTCACTGACGGCGTCGAGCAGCTCGGTCAACACCGCTTTGGCATCTTGAGGCTGCACGATGGCCGGGAGCGCACGCAAGAGGTATGTCGTTCCTCCAAAAGGGGCGATGTCAAAACCGAGTTCCGCTACGGCGGTGCCAGCCGCTTCTAGAGTGGACTGGTGACGGGGTGCGAGTTCCACCGGCAAGGGCTCTAGCAGATTCTGCGCGGCGATGCCCATGGACTGCTTCTCGGCCAGAAGCAGCTCAAACAACACCCGCTCGTGGGCAGCGTGTTGATCGATCAGATAGAGCCCATCGGGGCCCTCAGCGATGATGTACATCTGCCTGATCTGCCCCAGGACACGCAGCATGGGAAGCTGCTGATGCATCGGCACGCCGGCACCCTGGTCGGCGACGGGTGCGGCGGTGCGCTGGACATCCAAGCCGAACTGGCCGCGCTGCAGATCACTCTGGGGTGGTCTCTGGACCCACGGGATGGGCGGCTGCTGCGCCCAGCCTTCGGGAACCACGGGGTGTGGCTCTGCCGGCAGCGGGGCGACGGGCGCCTGTCCGAGAATGAGCGAGCGCACCGCGCGCTGAACCGCGGCAAATACGGCCCGCGGCTCACGGAACCGGACCTCGCGCTTGGTGGGGTGTACGTTCACGTCGACATCCTGCGGATCGAGCTGAATGCGCAGCACGGCAATCGGGCAGCGGCCCGAGGGGATCAGAGTACGATAGGCTTCCTCGATAGCAAAGCTCAGCGAGCGGTCCTGAATCCAACGTCGATTGACAAAGAGAAGCTGGTAGTCGCGAGAGGCGCGGTGCTGGCTGGGCGTTCCGACGTACCCGTCGACGATGATAGCTGGGTCAGACAGCAGGGTGCCATCCGGCTGCCGGTCGAGAGCGAGCATCTGCTGCGCCGTGTCGAGTCCGAACACCTTGATGAGCACGCTGAGCAGTTTGCCGTCTCCCGCCGTTTGGAGCGCCGGCCGCCCATTGTCGGTCAGCTCAAAACGCAGCTCCGGGTAGGCCATGGCGTAGGCACTGACCAGCTTGATGATATGGCTGCTTTCCGTCGGCTCGGAGCGCAGGAACTTTAATCTGGCCGGCGTGTTGAAGAACAGGTTCTCGACAGTCACCGAGGTGCCGGCGGGTCCCCCGTATTGTCGGTGCTCCCTGACATCACCGCCCTGGATGCGTAGCTGTGTGCCGATTTCCTCGCTCGCGGCACGGGTGAGCATCGTGGTGTGAGAGACAGCAGCGATGCTCGCCAGGGCCTCGCCACGGAAACCCAGGGTACGAATATGTAACAGGTCGTCCTCAGCCAGAATCTTGCTGGTGGCGTGACGGGCAAAGGCCAGAGCGACCTCGGCAGATGGAATGCCCGCGCCGTCGTCGGTCACGCGGATCAAGCGCCGCCCGCCCTGGCGTATCTCCACTCGAATGTCGGTGGCGCCGGCGTCAATGGCGTTTTCGAGCAGTTCCTTGACCACCGAGGCCGGGCGCTCAACGACCTCGCCGGCAGCGATCTTGTTGGCTACTGTGGGGGGCAGCAGACGAATGGGCACAGGTTTTACTCTCCTGAGACTCTGGCGGTCGGCGTAGTCGCGACCGTCTGCGTCAGACAAGCTCATGTGCGGATACCCGCCAGGCTATTCTACCAGTACGCCAGAGAAGAGACAAGCGCCTGCCGATTGTTGCACAATCGACGTTGGGGCGCTTGTGAAAAGAATCACCAAATTGCCTTTTTAGTGGATTTGGTGTACCATAGGCTGGCAATACCGTTGGCGTCGCGTCCCTCGCTCTTGGCAATGTGCGCCGTGAGCAAAGGCGCTGGGAGGCGAGAGTGCTACAGTCGGGACTTGCGTCGAGTACGGCAAGGGTGGAGGGGGGGCCAGATGCCTCGCTGCCCTTGCCGTTTGTTGTTTCTGCTGGCGGCTTGACGCTTGGCACTTCTCACGACGGAATTGCGTTTGCAGCACACAAAAGGAGGGCAAGGTGAAAGAAGTCGTCATTGTTGGCGGGCTGCGTACGCCCATCGGGCGGCATGGTGGCGGGCTGAAGGATGTTACGGCTCAGGACCTGGCTGCCCGGCTGATGAAGGAGATCCTCAACCGCACCAAGATCGACCCGATGCTGATCGCTGACGTCATCGTGGGGTGCTGCGGGCAGCTCAGCGACGCCCCTAACCTGGCGCGGGTTGCGGCCCTGATGGCCGGCCTGCCCATCGAGGTGCCCGGATATACCGTTCAGCGCAACTGCGCCTCCGGCCAGGTGGCCATCACCAATGCCTACCAGGCAATCCAGGCCGACGATGGCGAGGTGTTTATGTGCGGGGGCACGGAGAGCATGTCGAATGCCCCCTACATGGTGCGAGGGGCAAGGTGGGGCCTCAAGCTGCGCCACACCACCTTTATCGACACGCTCTGGGAAGGTCTGACCGATCCCATCTGCAACCTCATCATGGGACGCACGGCAGAGAACCTGGCCGAGAAGTACCAGATCACTCGGCTGGAGCAGGATGAGTTTGCAGTGAACTCGCACAAGAAGGCCTTTATGGCCACGCGTATGGGCAAGTTCAAGGACGAGATCTTCCCCGTTGAGGTGAAGAAGAGAGTCGCCGGACAGGAGGTCGCATCAGAAAGCGTCTCTCAGGATGAGTGCATCAGCCCGACTCTGAGTGTCCAGAAAGCCGCTCTATACCCGACGGTGTTCAAGGAGAACGGCACGGTCACTCCGGCCAACGCGTGCCCCATCTCTGATGGTGCGGCTATGTGTCTGGTAATGACGGCTGACAAGGCGAAGGAACTGGGGCTGGAGCCGATGGCCTACATTCGCGGATACGCTTACGCTGCGGTTGACCCGGCCATCATGGGCATCGGGCCGGCCTATGCTGTTCCTAAGGCGCTGAAGAAGGCCGGACTCAAGCTCACCGACATGCAGCTCATCGAGCTCAATGAGGCTTTTGCCGCCCAGGCCATAGCGGTGGGCAAAGAGTTGGCCAAGGATGGCTGGGACTGGGACAAGGTGAACGTCAACGGCGGAGCCATCGCACTGGGGCACCCTGTCGGCTGTTCCGGCATACGCATCGTGATCACTCTTCTGAGCGAAATGAAAAAAAGTAACCTCTCGCTGGGATTGGCCACGGAATGCGTCGGAGGCGGCCAGGGAGCGGCCATCGTCTTGGAGCGCAAGTAGGCACACAGACCCGCATCGACCTGCGGTGACGTAATTCAACCCAAGGAGGGACTGGCGATGTACATCTTTAAGGCGGCGGTCGTTGGGGCGGGCTTTATGGGCGGCAGCATCGCCCAGGTGATTACCTTCTCAGGCCTGCCCGTGGTATTGAAGGATGTCGACCAGAAGATGTTGGACAAGGGCATGGACCAGTTGCGGAATATCTACCAGCGCCGCGTCGACAGCGGCAAGATGAGCGCTGGCGAGATGGCGGAAAAGGTAGGCATGGTCACGCCCAGCCTCACCTACGATGACTTTGGCGATGTCGACATTGTCATCGAGGCCGTGCCCGAAGTGATGAAGATCAAAAAGGCCGTATTCACCGAGCTGGACAAGGCCTGCCCGGAACACACCATTTTTGCCTCGAACACCTCTGCCCTGTCGATTTCGGAGATGGGTGCAGCGACCAAGCGTCCGCAGAAGATGATTGGCATGCACTTTTTCTCGCCGGCCCACGTGATGAAGCTGGTGGAGATCATTCCTGGTCTGGACACCTCCCAGGAAACGATCGACGACGTGGTTATGTTCACCGAGTCGCTGCGCAAGATACCAGTGGTGGTGCAGGAGTGCCCTGGCTTCCTGGTGAATCGGCTGCTGATGCCGTACCTGGGCGAAGCCGGAATGGCGCTTCAAGAGGGCGCCGCGACGGCCCGTGAAATCGATGAGGAGATGGTCAAGTTCGGCTGGCCGATGGGCCCCTTCACCCTGATGGATATGCTGGGCAACGATGTGATCTATCACACGGCCAGGTACCTGGGTGAGGAGTACGGGGTGGAGACACCGCCCTTGTTTGAGGAGCTGTTCAAGGCCGGACGCCTGGGTGAAAAGTCAGGCGCCGGTTTCTACGGCTATGGGGACCAGACTGACGAGCCAGTGAAGGCCATGATCAAAAAGCTGCAGGAGGAGGGCAAGGTCAAGACTGGCACCCCCTTTACCTGGCAGCGCCTCATGATGCCGATGATCAACGAGGCGGTCACCTGTATTACCGAAAACATCGCTCCGCCCGACAAGATCGACATGGCCATGATCGCCGGAACGGGTATGAAGTATGGCGAGGAGCGTATGGGCCCGCTCCAGTTTGCGGATGTGATCGGTCTGGACACGGTGCTGGCCGAACTCCAGAAGTACCAGGCCATGTTCGGCAACCGCTTCCGCCCGGCACGGCTGCTCAAAACCAAGGTGCGTGCCGGCCATCTGGGCAAAAAGACCGGCAAGGGCTTTTTTGAGTACACCACCTAGCGGGCGTCGATTGCACGCCACTCGCTCGGATGTCACAGATTACTTACGAAAGGAGCTCTGACCATGGCGGAACGCCAGTATGTCAAGATTTCGATAGAGGAACGGGTCGCGATCCTCACCATCGATCATCCGCCGGCCAACGCTTTCAACGGGCCGACCGTGGATGACCTGGCCAGTGCGTTTGATGAAGTGTCGGCCAACCCCGAGGTCAAGGTAATCATCATCACCGGGGCTGGGCAGTTTGCCTTTGTCGCCGGGGCCGACGTGAACGAGATCAAGAGCCAGATCGACTTGGCACGGTCCGGGCAGCCAGTCAAGACGGACCTGATCGAAAAGGGCCAGCAGCTCTTTTTGCGGATCGAGCGCAGCAAAAAGCCGGTCATTGCCGCCATCAACGCGGTGTGCCTTGGCGGAGGGAACGAGCTGGCAATGGCCTGCCACATTCGTATCGCCTCCGATACGGCGCGCTTTGGACAGCCGGAGGTGAATCTCGGCGTGCTGCCAGGATGGGGCGGCAACATCCGCCTCGCGCGTATCGTCGGTCGCGGCAAAGCGATTGAGCTCATCCTCACCGGCGACATGATCCCGGCCCAGGAGGCAGCCCGGCTGAACCTGGTCAACAAGGTAGTTCCGGCAGGGCAGGTGGTCAAGACCGCCATGGACCTGGCCAAGAAGCTGGCTGGCAAGAGCGCGTTGGCCATGGGAGCCATTCTGGAGACCATTGACTATGGCCTGACGGTGCCTATCGAGGACGGCCTCAAGAAGGAGCTGGAAAAGTTCGCCTACCTCTGCTCCACCGAGGATGGCTTTGAAGGCGTGAGCGCTTTTCTGCAAAAGCGCCAGGCCAAATTCACTGACAAGTAGCCGGATACAGAGGGCGTGCGGCGGGCCCGTCGCTCGCCGCGCGCCAGCCGCTTCATGTGAGCTATGAGCCTCAACCTGGCAATCGTCCTTGAAACGGGAGCCGCAAGCCGGCCTGAGCACACGGCAGTGATCGCCGACGCGGCTCAGGGCGGCGCAGGCCGAAGGCTGACCTATCGTGAGCTGAATGAGCTCGCCTGTCGCTGCGCCAGCGGACTGGCCAAAGCCGGTGTCCGCCCCGGCGACAAGGTGGCAGTCTTGCTGTCAAACGAGCCCGAATTCCTCATTGCCTACTTTGGAGTGCTCAAGGCGGGCGCGTGCGTCGTCCCGCTCAACACGCTCCTCAAGTCCGGCGAAATCGCCGCCGAGTTGGAGGATTCGGACTCTACCCTGCTAATCGCGGATGAGGCTCTGCTGTCCGAGGCACGCAGTGCCTTTGCGCGAGTAGAGGCATGCGACCGTTTGGTTGTGGTCAGAGCAGGGCCGAGGAACGGAACGCAGGGGCAGGCGCCGGTGGAATGCGGCTGCGACTGGCAGGAGTTGCTGGGCAACGGTTGCCCCGACTGGGACACCGTTCAGGCTCGCCCTGACGACACAGCTGTGATTCTCTACACGGCTGGTTCGTTCGGACGGCCGAAAGGGGCGGAGCTATCCCACTTTAGCCTGTTCTATAATGCGGCCCTGACCTGCGATCAACTGTCGCATACAACGCCGGATGACGTATCGCTGGCCAGCCTGCCCTTGTTCCACGCCTTTGGGCAGACCTGCGTGATGAACGCTACCCTGTATGGCGGAGGAACGCTGGTTCTTCTGCCGCGCTTTGAGCCGGACCGGGCGCTTCAGGCAATCGAGCGTCACAGGGTGACGATTCTGGTGGGCGTTCCCACTATGTATTGGTACCTGCTGCACTACCCGGCTGCTGGCAAGTACGATTGGAGTTCGCTGCGCCTCTGCTGCTCCGGAGCGGCCGCCTTGCCGCCGGAGATGCTGGCCGAGTTTCAGCAGCGGTTTGGGCGGCCGATCTACGAAGGTTATGGTCTGACAGAGACTTCGCCCGTGGCGTCATTCAACCCGACGGATCGACCACCGGTCCCTGGCTCGGTGGGCCGGCCGATCTATGGTGTCGAGATCCGCCTGGTTGACGAAAAAGACCGTCCGCTGCGGGCGGGTCAGGTCGGCGAAATCGTCATCCGCGGACACAATGTTATGAAGGGCTACTACAAGCGGCCCAGACCCACGGCGGAGGCGCTGTCCGGCGGCTGGTTCCACACCGGCGACCTTGGCAAGATGGACGAGCAGGGCTACCTGCACATCGTCGGCCGCAAGAAAGACCTGATCAAGCGGGGAGGTCTGAACATCTACCCGCGCGAGGTCGAGGACGTGCTCCAGGGACATCCGGCAGTCGCCCAGGCTGCAGTAGTGGGCATACCGGACGATGTGATGGGCGAGGAGATCAAGGCTTTCGTAGTGTTGCAGCAGGACGAATCCATAGAGGCCGAGGAGCTCATCGAATATGCACGCTCCAAGGTAGCTGCCTACAAGTACCCTCGCTACATCGAGTTTCGCACGGAACTGCCGAAGGATGCCGCCGGTAAGGTGATCAAGAGACAGTTGCGACGGTAACAGTCCTGCACTGGGCAGGACACTTTGGGTCAGCAAGGAGGAACCGATGGACTTTACGTTTCCCAAAGAGTACGAGCTGCTCCGTCGAATGATCCGCGAGTTTGCGGAGAAAGAAGTAGCTCCTCTCGCCGAGGAGATCGATCGCGACGAACGCGTGCCGATGGAGACCATCAAGAAAGCCGCGGAATTGGGCTTGATGGGAGTGCCGTTTCCTCAGAAATACGGCGGCGCGGGCGCGGGCGAGACCGGCTACTGCATCCTGATGGAAGAGATGAACAAGGTCTGCGGCTCGACGGCCACGGTCATCGGCGCCCATACGGGAATCGGCGCGATGGCTATCTATCTGGATGGCACCGACGAGCAAAAGAAAAAGTACCTCGTGCCTCTGGCCAAGGGCGAGCTCATTGCCGCCTTTGCGCTGACGGAGGCCAATGCCGGCTCTGACGCTGCGGCCATCCAGACCCGCGCCGTGCGCGATGGCAACGAGTTCGTGCTCAATGGCTCCAAGATATGGATCACGAACGGAGACATTGCGGACATCATCAGCGTGTTCGCCGTCACCGACCCGGCTCTGGGTGCCAGAGGCGGGGTGACGGCTTTCATCGTCGAGAAGGGCTTTCCCGGGTTCAAGGTTGGGCACAAGGAAGAAAAGATGGGCATTCGCGGCTCGTCAACGGCCGAGCTCTTCTTTGAGGACTGCCGCGTTCCGGCCGACAACGTGCTGGGCATCTTTGGTGCGGGTTTCCTGACGGCAATGAAAACCCTGGACGTGGGGCGCATCAGCCTGGGCGCGGGTGGCCTTGGCGCCTCACAGCAGGCGCTCAAGATGAGCATGGACTTTGCCAAGAGCCGCTACCAGTTCGGCGCGCCCATCGCTGCGAAGCAGGCCATTCAGTGGATGATCGCTGACATGGCCATCGAGGTCGAGGCGTTGCGCTCGCTGGTCTATCGGACCGCCTGGATGATGGACAGCGGCAACATGGGGCGCGACTTTAGCACCATGGCGGCCATGTGCAAGGTCTACGGCTCAGAAGTTGCCTGCCGCGCGGTCGACGCCGCGGTGCAGATTCACGGCGGAATGGGCTACATGAAAAGCTATCCGATTGAGCGGATGTATCGGGATGCCCGCATCACGCGCATCTTTGAAGGGACCAATGAGATTCAGCGCGATGTGATCGCCAAGAATCTCTTCCGCAGTGTGGGGCTCAAGCTGAGATAGGAAAACCGGGAGGAGGAGCTACCTATGAAGATCGTGGTCATGATCAAGCAGGTTCCTGACACTACCGAGGTCCGGCTTGACCCCAAGACCGGGACTCTGATTCGCGAAGGAGTGCCGAGCATCATCAACCCGGAGGACAAGAACGCGCTGGAGGAGGCCCTCAAGCTGAAAGAGAGCCAGGGCGCACACGTTGTGGTGGTGTCGATGGGGCCGCCTCAGGCCGAAGATGCGCTGCGTGAGGCTCTGGCCATGGGAGCGGATGAGGCCATACTGCTCACCGACCGCGCCTTTGCCGGTGCCGATACCTGGGCTACGGCGGCCACGCTGGGCTATGCCGTGAAGAAGATCGGCGACTATGATCTGGTGCTGGCGGGCCGCCAGGCTATTGATGGAGACACGGCTCAAGTTGGTCCGCAACTGGCCGAGTTCCTGAGGATTCCGCAGGTCACCTACGTGCGCGAGCTGACTGTGGCCAACAACAAGGTGAAGGCCAGACGGATGCTCGAAGACGGTTATGAGGATATCGAGGCATCGCTGCCGGCTCTGCTGACCATCGTCAAGGAGGCGAACACACCACGGTATCCACATGCAGCCGCGATCATCAACGCCTATCGCGAGCAGAAGGTCACTTACTGGAAGCTCGCTGACGTGGAGGCGAACCCCGACAGCGTTGGCCTGAAGGGATCGCCCACACAGGTCAAGCGCAGCTTTTCGCCCCCGCCCAAAGAGCCGGGCCAGATCCTCAAGGGAGGGCCGCCAGAAGCGGCCAAAGATCTGGTGGCGATCCTCCGTCAGAAGAACATCATCTAGGACGGGATGGGGGAATAAGTCGGTTGGGGCGTCAGAGAACCGTGCTTATGGAATGGATGAGCCAGGTGCGCTGGGGGCTTTTCGACCTTGACAACACACTCTATCCCAGCGATAGCGGGGTGTTTCAGGCCATCGGCCAGAGAATCCATGACTTTATGGCGGAGCGGCTGGGCATGGACGACGACCTGATCGCCAGCCTGCGCCAGGAGTATATGGCGGCCTATGGCGCCACGATGAGGGGCCTGGCCCTGGATTACGGCGTCGACCCGGAGGACTATCTGGAGTACGTGCATCGGCTGCCGGTAGGGCGGTACATCCAGCGCAATGACACACTGGACGAAACCCTGCAGGCCCTGCCCTGGGAGAAGGTGATACTGACCAGCTCGACGCGCGAGCATACGCAGGCGGTGCTCTCGGCGCTTGGCGTCGGCCATCATTTTGGTCGGGTCTTTGACATCCGCGACACCGCTTACATAGGAAAACCGGCCGAGTCGGCCTACCGCGTGGTGCTGGAGGCCATCCCGGCCGAGGCGGAACACTGCCTGTTCCTGGATGACTCTCCGGCGAATGTCCGGGCGGCCGCCGAGCTGGGTATGAGGACGGTGCTGGTTGGTGCGGAACACAAGAGCGAAGAGGCGGACCTGCACGTAGCACGGGTTGAAGACGCACTGGCTCTCATTGGGTCGCTGGGCCCGGGAGCTGCGGCGGATAGATGAGTCACTACAATACGAATGGATGGGGGGAGTTCATGACAGAAGGTCGAGAGGGAGCCACGCAGAACCTGAGTGGCTGGGATGGCCAGTTTACGACCAACTGGGAAAAGTCGCTGGCCAAGCGCACGGAGCGCATGACCAGTTCGATGATCCGCGAAACACTAAAGATGATGGCTACGCCGGGAATGATCTCCTTCGGGGGAGGCAATCCGGCGCCGGAACTGTTCCCGCTGCGCGAGTTTCAGGAAGCATGCCGCTATGTGCTGGAGCACGACGGCCCCAGCTCTCTGCAATACAGCGTCACCGAGGGATTCCCGCCGTTGCGCCAATTTCTGGTGGAAAAGATGCGCAAATACGGGGTCCCGGCGGAGCAGGAGAACATTCTCATTGTCAACGGTTCACAGCAGGCGTTGGACCTGGTCGGCAAGGTCTTTCTCAACCCCGGCGACGCAGTGCTGACCGATAGGCCAACCTATCTGGGTGCCATCCAGGCGTGGTCGGCCTATGAAGCACGGTTTGCCACCGTACCACTCGATGATGACGGCACCCGAATTGACCACGTCGAAGAAATCCTGCGCCGCGAGCCGGTCAAGTTTATCTACTGCCTGCCCAATTTTCACAACCCGGCGGGAGTCACCCTCTCGCTGGAGAGGAGAAAACAACTGGTGGAGCTGGCGGCCCGCCACGGAGTATTCATCGTCGAGGACGATCCCTATGGCGAACTCCGGTTCGAGGGGGAGGACCTCACGCCGCTCGTAGTGATGCACAAGGAGAACACCATCTATCTGTCGACGTTCTCCAAGACGCTGGCGCCCGGAATACGAATCGGGTGGATCGTCGCTCCGGCCAAAGTGCTCGGCAGGATCGTTCAGGCCAAACAGGGCGCTGACCTGCACACCAGCAGCTTTGTGCAGATGATCGCCAATGACATCTGTCAGAGAGGATTCCTGCGGCAGCATGTGCGACGCATCCGTGATACCTATCGTGAGCGCTGCGGGGTGATGCTGGCCGCGATGGACAAGTACTTCCCTGAGGGTGTGCGTTGGACAAGGCCCAAGGGAGGGCTTTTCCTGTGGGTAATCTTGCCCGAGGGTATGGATTCGATCAAGCTGCTCAAGGCGGCCATCGAAGAGAAGGTCGCCTTCATCCCCGGGCCGGCTTTCTACCCCGATGGCAAGGGCCAGCATACCTTCCGTATGACCTTTGCGACGGCCAGCCCGGAGATGATCGAGGAGGGTATTCGGCGGCTGGGAAAGGTCATCAAGAGCCAAATGAAGCCGTAAGCACGTTTCGGAAGCGGACGCCCATATCCGAGCTGCGCTTGGCAGCACCAGAACAGAGGAGGGCCAGGAATGGAACTCAAAGTAGATCTCGACAAGTGCACCGGGTGCGGTACCTGCACCTTCGCCTGCCCATTCGGAGCGATTGAGATCAAAGACGGCAAGGCGCATATCTATGAGAGCTGCACCGACTGCGGTGCCTGCGTCGAGCAGTGTCCTGAAGGCGCCCTGTTCATCGGCGTCAGGGTCGCGGGTTCGGTACGCGTGCAAGACTATCGCAATGTCTGGGTGTTCGCGGAGCAACGCGAAGGCGTTCTGACCAAGGTTGCTCATCAGCTCATGGGCAAAGCCCGTCAGCTCGCTGACACCCTTGGCGCGCAGGCAGCAGCGGTGCTGCTAGGCGACGGCGTGGAGCCGCTGGCCAAGGACCTCATCGCCGATGGGGCAGACATTGTCTATCTGGCCGAGAATCCACTGCTAAAACACTACCGCACCGACGCCTACGCCAAGGTGCTCAGCGATCTGATCCAGGAAAAGAAGCCAGAGGTCGTGCTCTTTGGGGCAACGACGGTTGGCCGCGACCTGGCGCCGCGGATCTCCCAGCGCATCTACACCGGGTTGACGGCTGACTGCACGGGACTGGACGTGGACGAAAGCGAGCGATTGCTGTTGCAGACCCGACCTGCCTTTGGCGGTAACATTATGGCTACGATCGTCTGCCCTCACCATCGACCCCAGATGTCGACGGTGCGCCCTGGTGTGATGACGGTTCCTGTGCCGGACAAAAACCGCCAGGGAACGGTGGAGAAGGTGCAGGTCGCTCTCGGCGAGGATGACCTCAACGTCAAGATCCTTGAGGTCGTGCGCGAGGCTCGCCGGCGGGCAGACCTGGAGGCGGCCAAGATTATCGTCTCTGGTGGTCGCGGTCTGGGAGGCCCCGAAGGATTCAAGATGATCGAGCAGTTGGCCGAGGCGCTGGGCGGCGAAGTGGGCTCGTCGCGCGCGGCAGTCGATGCCGGGTGGATTGACCACGACTATCAGGTAGGCCAGACAGGCAAGACCGTGCGTCCGGAACTGTATGTGGCGTGCGGCATATCCGGCGCCATTCAGCACCAGGCCGGGATGAAGGAAAGCAAGTTCATTGTCGCCATCAACAAAGACCCCGGAGCACCCATCTTTCAGATCGCGGACATCGGCGTGGTGGGTGACCTGTACAAGGTGATCCCGGAACTCGTCAAGCAGCTCAAAGCGGCCGGTGCGGGGAGCAAGATCTAGCTCTTGCCTTCCGGCGGAAGGATCAGGACACGCTGGTGCACGCCTGGCCGGCCGAACAGGCGTGCACCGGGAAGAAGCTTCCGCCCTTTCCACGGTGCGGTATGTCGTGTTGTGACCCCACTTGATCGGCTTGAGATCAGCAAACGAGGTCGTGTGTCTATGAAGCCAGCCACGGTCATCGAATCCACCCTACGAGTCAGGTATGCAGAAACCGATGCCGAAGGCGTGGTCTACTACGCCAACTACCTGATCTACATGGAGGTAGCCAGAGTCAACTACTTGCGCGCTCTGGGGGTTGATCGTGGAATCTGGGGGGTGCACGGCCTGGGCCTGGTGATTGCCGAGGCGCTGTGCCGCTATCACGCCCCGGCACACTTTGACGAAGAGCTGGTCATTCGGGCCTGGCTGGAGTCAACCAGACGTTCGAGCTCGGTCATGCATTACGAGGTGGTACACAAGGAGTCGGGGCGCTTGCTGGCTGACGGACACACCGTGCAAGTCTTTGTTGACCTGAAGACGATGAAACCGGCACCTATACCCGCAGAGGTGCTGGAAAAGCTGCGGGCGGCGGTGGGGGGCAGGCAAGCAGAATAGGATCCGCGCCAGCGCGGCGGGCGCGGGTGGCGGTGCGTTATGCTGGAGGAGCGGCAGTACGGTCCAGTAGTTGCCTTCCGGTCGGCTCGCACTTTCTTTGGGCGAGGCTACTACTATACTGCTGCCTACTATGTAGATACACTCCTCATTGACTCTGGCTGTGCCTACAGCGCGGCAGAGTTGGCGGCCAGGCTAAAGCCGGCCCGGCCAGTGTCGCAGATTGTGAATACCCACTGCCACGAAGATCACATCGGGGCGAACGGGCTGCTCCAGTCAAGATTCGGCTGTCGGATTGCCGCCCATCCGCTGGCTCTGCCGGTTCTTGAGAATCCGAGATTGCAGCCATTGCAGCCCTATCGTCGGTTCTTCTGGGGCTGGCCCCTGCCCTCTCACGGGCAGTTTGTGGACGAGTGGGTGCAGACGGAGCACCACTGCTTTCGGGTGATCCCGACCCCGGGCCACAGCCCTGATCACATTGCCCTCTTTGAGCCGGAGCAGGGCTGGCTCTTCAGCGGTGATGCCTACATCGGCGGCCGCGACCGCGCAGCCAGGCCGGACTATGATGTCGTGGCCATGATTCGTTCGCTGCGGACGTTAGCCTCTCTGGAGATCGCTGCACTCTTTCCTGGCAGCGGCACGGTGCGCCAGAATCGCCCGGCGGATGAACTGGCGCGCAAGGCCGCTCAACTGGAAGAGCTCGGCGAGAGCATCAAGATCCTTCATGCCCAGGGCCAGAGCCCCGCAAAGATACGCGACCGCCTGCTGGGTCGAGAGGGGAGTCTGTTCTATATGACTCTGGGCCATTTCAGCGGCGTGCATCTGGTGGAGCTGTTCTTGAAACCGTCGATGGAAGAGGATGGCGAAGGTGGGGATGCAGGACTCGCTGCGCTGGCTGGAAGACCCCTACGCTGACTGGCCGCAGCGGTTCCCCGGACGCAAGGCCATTGGCTATTTCTGCAGCTATGTGCCGCTGGAGATCCTGCATGCTGCGGGTCTGACGCCAGTGAGAATCCTGCAGCTTGGCAGCACGGTTGCGGCGGCCCATGCTCACTTTCCTGCTTTCTCCTGTGCCATGGCACGAACGGCGCTCGAACGCCTGGTCAGCAGCCAGTTGGGTTTTCTGAACGCGGTGGTCTTTGCCCACACCTGCGACACGATGCAGTGTCTTGCTGACGCCTGGAGGATGGTGGACTCGAGCCAGAGAGTGCTCCACTTTTCACTGCCCACGACACTCGACGCGGCCGGGTCAGAGGAGTACGTGCGGACTGCCCACCACCAGCTCCTGGGAGAGCTGGAGCTGCTGAGCGGCGTAAGGTTTTCGGAGGAAGCGCTCTTGGCAAGCATTGCTCTCTACGAGGAGCGGCGGCGCTTGCTGGCCGAGTTGTACCGGGCCAGGGACTCCCTGGGCGCCGGTGAGCTGTGGCGGATTACGGTCGCGGGCCTGCTCATGCCAGTCGAGGAACACCTTACGTTGCTGGGGAGGGCCATCTCTAGCCTCTCAGACGCGCCTGCGCGTTTCGGCACGGGCCCCCGGCTGGCTGTGGCTGGGACTGCTCTCCACGATGGCTCGCTGCTGGAACTGATCGAGGAGCTGGGAGGCCAGGTGGTGGCCGACAACCTGTGCACGGGAGAACGTGCCTTCCAGGGTCAGGTGGACCTGCAACACCATTCCGATGCACTGGCCGCCCTCACAGCGCGCGCCCTGGAAAGGCCCATTTGCCCGGCCAAACACAAAGTGGGGCAGGAGGCCGAGGCGCGCATCCTGGAGCTGGTGCGGTCGAGCCGGGCTGATGGTGTGGTCTTTGTGCAGCCCAAGTACTGTGACCCGTGCGCCTTTGATTATGTGCCTCAGCGGAAGGCCCTGGAGGAGGCCGGGATTCCGCACGTTGTGGTGGAAACCGAGACCGGGGCTTGCGGTGCCCAGGCGCGAACGCGTCTGCAGGCCTTGCTCGAGATGCTGTCCTAGTCTGGGGTTGGCGAATTGGCGCAGGCACACCGTCGGTTGAGGTCGGCGAAGGAACTGCAGCGCCTGATGCAATGGCACTATGCCAGCATCCGTCTGCCGCGGCTGGGACGGCCCCTGGCCTGGGTGACGAGCGGGGCTCCGGTGGAGCTCCTGAGGGCTGCCGGGGTGGTAGCAGTCTACCCTGAGAACTATGGGGCGTTGTGCGGCGCGCAGCACCAGGCGGTGGCTCTGTGTCAGAAGGCCGAGTCAGAAGGGTACTCGCCTGACCTGTGCTCGTACGCTCGGACCAGCCTGGGTTCTGTGATCGCGCCCGAGTCAGCTCCCCTGGGAGGACTGCCGCGGCCAGACCTGCTGATTGCCTGCAACAACATCTGTTCTACGGTGGTCAAGTGGTACGAGACGCTGTCCGACCGGTTCCAGGTGCCTCTCTTTGTGCTCGACCTGCCGTTCATTCATGACCGGCTCACGCCGGCGATGACAGCCTATGCCGTGACGCAGTTGCGAGACCTGGTGACCTTCCTGGAGCGAGAATGTCGCCGCAAAGTGTCTTCGGCAAAGCTGGGCGAAGCGGTGCGGCAAGCGAACGAGACAGTCCGCCTATGGACAGAGATACACGAGCTGTGCCAGGCGCATCCTTCACCGCTCAACGTTCCTGACCTGTTCGTGAACATGGCCCCGATTGTCGTCTTGCGCGGCACGGCCAGCGCCACCCGCTTCTATCGCCATCTGCGCGATGAGGTCGCTGAGCGGGTCCGAGAGGGCGTGGGAGCGGTCGCCGAAGAGCGCTACCGCCTGCTGTGGGACAATATCGCCATCTGGCATCACCTCTACCGCCTGTTCAACTACTTTGCCGAGCAAGGCGCCTGCTTTGTGGTTGATACCTACACTACCGCCTGGTCCGCGGAGATTCCCCGGGGCGACCTGCTGGAGAGTCTGGCCGAGGCCTATGCCGGAGTGTATCTCAATCGGAGCCTGGAGTTCCGTGCACGGCGCATGACCGACATGATCCAGGCCTATGATGTGTCTGGCTTTGTGATGCACGGCAACCGGAGCTGCAAACCCTACTCGCTGGGGCAGGTCGAGACGCGGCGGCTGGTCACAGAAATGACGGGAGCTCCTGGTCTCCTGATCGAGGCTGATATGTGTGATTCCAGAGCCTTTGCGCCCGAGCCAATCCGCACACGCATTCAGGCGTTCATAGAGACCCTTGAGAGCTCTGGCCGCGAGATGAGGGGAGAGGCACAGGGGGAGCGGCGATGACCAAGCGCGCCTATCTTGGAATTGACATTGGCTCCCTGACGGTCAAGGTCATCCTCATCGACGAGCAGGGCAGGGTGATCGGCCGTGCCCTGGCGGTGGCGGGCTACGGTGGTCAGCAGGCGGCGAAAGACCTCGTGGCCGCGGTACTGTCAGACGCAGGCCTGGCGCGTTCTGCCGTGGCTGGCTCGGTGGTGACCGGTTACGGCCGCGTGACCTTCGGCGAAGCAGACCGCGAGGTGTCGGAGATCTCGTGCCATGCCAGGGGGGCAAGCTTCCTGATCCCGACGACGCGCACGGTGATCGATGTTGGGGGCCAGGACAGCAAGGTCATCCGCATCGACCAGAGGGGTCGAGTGGTTGACTTTGCCATGAACGACAAGTGCGCCGCAGGAACGGGCCGTTTCCTGGAAGTGATGGCCAACGCGCTGGGTCTGGCAGTCGAGGAACTTGGGCGAGTGGCCCTTGTCAGCGCACATCCGTTGACCATCAGCAACACCTGCACCGTGTTCGCCGAGTCCGAAGCAGTGTCGCACCTTGCGCGCGGTGCCGCGCGAGAGGACGTGGCCAGCGGCCTCATTCAGGCCGTGTCGAGCCGAGTGCTGGGGCTCGCCGCCCGGGTGGGCCTGCGGCCGCAGGTGGTCTTCACCGGCGGGGTCGCGCTGAACGAGGGCATGCTGACAGAGCTGCGCCGACAATCCGGGCTGGAGATCCTGGTTCCACCGGATCCCCAGATGGTTGGCGCCCGCGGAGCCGCGCTCTTTGCGCGGCAGTTCTCGGCGGGAGGAAGCTGACCAAGCAGACCGCTGGTTTGCTGTGTTCCTCACGCCGGCAGCCCTCGCGTGACGGCATAGAGGTTGCAGGTCTTGACGGCTTGACAGAAAGAATGCTATACTGCAAGCGGCTTGAAAGGCCTTTGCTGAGCGGCGGTTTGGCTGCCGGGGTGAACACTCACAATCGAAAAGGGAGGGAGAAGAATGGAAAAGCCGTGGTTGAAAAGCTATGAGCCTCAGGTTCCACCTACGCTGATCTATCCGCACCGACCTCTTCAGGATAATCTCGCCGAGTCCGCGCGCAAGTACCCCGACGCGCCGGCCACCATCTTCCAGAACGCCAAACTCAGCTACGCCGAACTGAATGCGCTGGTCGATCGGTTCTCGGCGGCCCTCCAGGAGCTCGGGGTCAAGAAGGGCGACCGGGTCGCCGTCTACATGGCCAACTGCCCGCAGTTCATCATCGCCTACTACGGGGCACTGAGAGTGGGGGCGATCGTGGTCGCGTTTAATCCCCTCTATGCGGCCCCCGAGGTGGAGCACCAATTGGTTGACTCAGGTGCAGAGACCATGGTCTGTATGTCGCGCTTTTACCCCAACGTCAAGAGCGTGCGCGCCAGAACCTCCCTCAAGAACGTCATTGTCACCAACATCAAAGAGTACTTTCCTCCCGTGCTGAAGGTACTTTTCACGCTGTTGAAAGAAAAGCACGGCGGGGACAGGCAGGACATCTCGGGCGACGCCAACACCTACTGGTTCCAGGAGCTGCTGGCCAGGGCCCCTGCCGAGCCCAGAGCGGTGGTGGTGCAGCCGGAGGACACGGCGGTATTGCTGTACACAGGCGGGACAACGGGGGTGCCCAAAGGCGCCGAGCTTTCCCATGCCAGCATGATGTCCAATGCGGTGATGTGCCGTCACTGGTTGCACGACTCCCAGGAAGCGAAAGAGATAGTGCTGACGACCTTGCCGCTATACCACAGCTACGGCATGACCACCTGCATGAACTTTGGCATCTATGCGGCGGCCGCCATGCTGCTGATTCCCAACCCTCGCGACTATGTCGACATTATGAAGAACATCAACAAGCACCACCCGACCTTGTTTCCCGGTGTGCCAACGATGTACGTGGCCTTTAACAGCTTTCCCGACATTGGCAAGTACAATGTCAAGTCAATTCGTGCTTGCCTGAGCGGGGCGGCTGGGTTGCCCAAGGAAGTGCAGACGCGATTCCAGCAGCTCACTGGCGCCAGGCTAGTGGAAGGGTATGGGTTGAGCGAGGCCTCGCCGGTGACCCATGCCAATCCGGTCTATGGCAAGAACAAGATCGGCACGATTGGCGTGCCGTGGCCGGACACGGAAGCCAGAATCGTTGACATTGACACTGGTCTGCAGGACATGCCGATGGGCGAGAAGGGCGAACTGGTCGTTCGTGGACCGCAGGTGATGAAAGGCTACTGGCGCATGCCCGAGGAGACGGCCATCGCCCTGCGCGATGGCTGGCTCTACACCGGCGACATCGCCGTAATGGACGACGAGGGCTACTTTACGATTGTGGACCGCAAGAAGGATATGATCATTGCCGGCGGTTTCAATATATACCCGCGCGAGGTGGAGGAGGCCCTCTACAGGCATCCCAAGATCAAGGAGGCCGTTGTCGCGGGGATCCCAGATCCTTACCGCGGTGAGACGGTCAAAGCATATGTGATTCTGAAGGATGGCGAGACGGCCACCGAAGAGGAGATCATCGAGTTCTGCAAGACCCAGGTCGCCAAGTACAAGGTGCCGACCGCAGTCGAGTTTCGCACCGAGCTGCCCAAGACAATCGTTGGCAAGATCTTGCGCCGCATTCTCGTTGACGAAGAGAAGAAGAAACAGGCCGCTCAGGCCAAGTGACCGCGCAGATGTGCAGCCCCCGCCCCAAGCCCTGGGCGGGGGCTTTGCTGCTGAGGAGTGCTGCCGGGACTCGAGCAGCGGGCTGTGGGAGAGAAGAAGGCTGTCGGGCGAGCATTGGTCTGGCGACGCCTTGGGCCGGCGTGACTGTGATGCCTGACATCACACCATAGACAACGAGCGGGCCTCGAAAGCGAGGTCAGCGCTTGTCGTCCGTGGCAGTCTCCACGCGAGGGCGCGAGAGCAGCTCTTCCCAACAGGCAAAGGCTCGCCGGAGGTGAGGGATGACGATAGAGCCGCCCACCACCAACCCCACGCCGAGCGCTTCGGTTACCTGAGGAGTGGTCACGCCCTCCTCGAAGCAGCGAATGACATGGTATTGGATGCAGTCGTCACACCTTAGGACCAGAGACGCCACCAGTCCCAGCAGCTCTTTGGTGGCCCGGCCCAGCGCCCCCTCACGATAGGCCTGCGTATCGAGGCTGAAGAAGCGCTGGATGGTGAGATCGGCATGCTGCATCACGAGCTCATTCAGCTTGGCTCGCTCCTTCTGGAACTCATCGACGGTCCGTTGAGGCATAGGGTTCTCCTCCTGCGTGTCCTGGGCGAATTGTAGATCATTCGACAGGAGGGTCAAAGGCCGGCGAATAGGGCGGCGGTCGAGTGTAGGATGTGCGGTGAGCGGTCGGCGTTTTGCTTGCGCCGATGGATGAGCTTGGCAGGATAGGAGCACAGAATGCGTAGACTGCGCTGGTACGATTACGTGACGATCAACCTCTTCTGGCTAGGCCTGAACATCCGTAACACGGCTGTGGGCAACGTGTTCCTGCCTTTTCTGGTGGACTCTTTTGTGCGTCCCGAGGTCAAGAACTCGGCTTTGGGGGTCATGCGCACGGCGGGTTTGATCATCGCCATGCTTGTTCAGCCGGCCATGGGGCTGCTCAGCGACCGCAGCACCTCGCGCTTTGGCAGACGCAGACCCTTTATCGTGGTGGGTGTGCTGCTGGACCTGGTGTTCCTGGCGGCAGTGGGTCTCTCGCGCAGCTATACCGCGCTGCTGATCGCCGTTCTGCTGCAGCAGTTCTCGGCGAACATCTCACACGGTGCAGTGCAAGGGCTGATTCCGGACCTGGTGCCCGAAGACCAGCGCGGCCGCGCGGCAGCGGTCAAATCGATCCTGGAGCTGGTGGCGATCATCCTGGTCGGACTCACTATCGCCAGGATGGTTGGCGCGGGGCAGCTCGGTTGGGCTGTCGTGGCCACCGGAGGGACGCTCTTGCTCATCACAGTGCTCACGGTGTGGTGGGTGAAGGAGACGCCGCTGAAGGAGGCACCGTCGACTCCACTGGCCGGGCCGATGAAGCGCGTGCTCGGGATCCTGGCCGGAATCGTGGTCGGCGCTGCTGCTGGCATAGCCGGCGGCGCGGTTGTCGGTGGGATCGTCGGTTTGGTGGTGTTGCTGCTGCGCGGCCGGGCGGCTGCTATGGCTGTAGGGGTTGGGATCGGCGGAATGGTGGCAATGGCCACTGCCGTGGTGGTGGGGGTGTGGGCTGGCGCGTTGGCCACCCTCGGCGCGCACGCGCGGCGTAACTCGAACTTTGCCTGGTGGGTAGTGAACCGGCTGCTCTTCCTGGCCGCAGTGACCTCCATCCAGGGCTTTGCGCCTTACTTCTTGATGTATGCCTTCGGTGTGACTCGTGAGGCGGCGACCGCGATGAGCGGCACGCTGATTTCGTTCGTGGGGGTATTCATGCTGGCGACGGCTCTGCCCGGGGGATGGCTGTCCGACCGAATCGGCCCGCGCAGGCTGGTGGCGCTCGGCGGCATTGTGGCCGTAGTAGGAACGGCAATTCTGCTCAGCACGATCTGGGTGCCGCGACTGCCCGTGATGTACCTGGCCGGGGCCGTGATTGGCCTTGGCACAGGGCTGTTCATGACCACCAACTGGGCTATGGGAACGAGTCTGGTGCCGCCGGCAGAAGCGGGCCGGTACCTCGGTATCTCCAATCTCGCCGGGGCTGGCGCAGGAATGGTGGGTTCGGGTCTCGGGGGGCCGCTGGCGGACTATCTCAATCGCTACCGACCTGGCCTGGGCTACTTCGCCATCTTTGCCTGCTACGGGCTGCTCTTTGCACTGAGCACCATCAGTCTGAGGGCCGTCCGCTCACAGAAGCGGGCCGGCTAGCTGCTGTCATCGAAAACGCCCGCAGCCAGGTGTCTGCGGGCGGTCGTTTGGCTCTTGCCGGTCGACTAGTAGCGAATGGCATCGACGAGTTTCTTTTCCTGCCCCTCGACGAATGCTTCGACCTCGACATAAGGCTCCAAACCCGAACCACTCAGCTTGTCGCGCAGCAGGTCGTCAAGCTGGAATATGCCGGCCGAGTTGTTCATCCTCACCCGCAGCTTGACGGGCTTGGACTCCCCCGCCTGGATCGCGAGGCTTTCGATGGCTGCGGCCGAGACCGAGTGGATGTTGAACTCGCCTGCCTCAAAGGGGATCCTGGAGCGCCCCTTGGCCATATCCAGCGCGTCGGCGACGCGAACGATGCCCGCCTCTAGTGTTAGCGGATGGCCGCCGGCGCGGTGGGCGATGATGGCGTGCAGGACCTCTGACAGGAGCACCGTTCTTTCGGGGATGTTGTAGAGGCCCATCAGGAGCTCCTTGATAATGGGCTCAGCGACGAACAGGCTGTAGCGTTCGTGGTCCTCGCGATGGATGGACATGCCCACGTCGTGAAGCAGTGCGGCGAGCACAACGATCACCTCGGCATCGTCGGATCTGAGGCCATAGTCCCGAACAACGTTTGGTTCGATGCCCTTGTCCATCAACAGCCGCAGCAGCTTGAGCGCGATATTGGCGATGATATGCACGTGGACCGGCCCGTGATCGCTCATGTGCAGGCGGTCAACAGCGGTCACGTTGCACACGCGCCACAGTGTCTGCAGCTCCTGGTGGGCATTGATGCGCCTGACCACTTCTTCCAGTGTGGCGTTGTGCCGGGAGGGCAGATGAAGCTCGGTGGGTTGCTGCAAGAGCTCCTTGGCGGTCAGGGTCTTGCGAGCGGCTGGTTTCGCCAGGGGCTGCTCCTTTTTGGTCATTGTCGATTCCTTTCGGCCGGCGCTGCGTCAGGTGGTGCGCGGTCGGGGCCGGCGACGAGCCATAGCCTGATAGGCCAGCCGGTTGGCACGCTCGTTGTGGGGGTGACCGGCGTGACCCTTGAGCCAGTGCCAGCGCACCGTGTGTTGCTTGGTAAGGTGGCTCAGCTCCTGCCACAGGTCGACATTCAGGACAGGCTGATTGCCGCTGCGGCGCCATCCCCTGGCCTGCCACGATGGAAGCCAGAGCGTGATGCCCTGCTGGAGGTAGCGCGAGTCCGTATAGAGCTCGACTGCGGTTGAGGACGTGAGGGAGCGCAGCGCCGAGATGGCCGCCGTGAGCTCCATGCGGTTGTTGGTGGTGGCCGGCTCGCTGCCGGAGAGCTCTCGCACCTGACCCTGAGCGATGATCACGGCCGCCCAGCCGCCGGGGCCGGGGTTGGGCTCACAAGCGCCGTCGGTGTAGATGACCACCGAACGACTGGCGGGGG